>JAZNSB010000053.1:0-14844 GCA_045590955.1 Alphaproteobacteria bacterium
ATCTTACATATATTATTTAAGTTTTATATTTCCATTATGCAAGTATCTCTAGTCCGTGTATTACAAGTCGTCTCTGGCCAACAAAAAAAATAACATACTGGCATTAAAGACTATAAATTAGTATTGCTATCATCTTAAAAATATGATATAATGAACTTGTTCAATTAAGAATTATAGTACATTATTATACATAAGTTTTCATATTAAAAACAACTGGAGTTATCTTGTTGTTTGTGATGCTTTGAAATGATGTAAATAATAACATAAATAACAAACAAATAACAATTAACTTTAAAAAATTTTTTAATTATGAAAAACGTAAAAGAAATCGCAATGGAACACGGTAAAAACTGGATGATATCAACTTTCGGAAACGACGTAGTTGCAAAATTCGCAGGCAAGTACACTGTTATCTTCGCAGGTGAAACTCTAATTTGTGAAAATCCTGTGTTCGGTAACGGAGAAGTAATGGTATTCCCAAGCATTGAAAAGTCTTGTGGAGCTAACGGCGGCGGATACATCTTCAATTCAGGATTGGGTTTCTCTATCCTGTCTTGTGACAAAGAGATGTATGATGCTCTCAGCGGTAAGTTTGACAATCATGGGGCTTGGGTATACTGCTACAATGCCGGCGTTAACTACGACACTTCTGATCATCGCATTAAGCGAATGGAGGTCGCTTGTAAAGTAAGTAAGCAAGCCTACGAATGGATGTCATCAATGCTTGGCGATAAAGTGGATGACTTTACCGGCTTATGGGTTGATATAGCTGCCGGAGAAGTACTCTCACCCGTAGATCCAAGCTTCTGCGGAAGTGAAAATTTCATCTTCCCAGATCTTGAAAAATCTTGCGGATACAACGGTGGTTGCTCGATATTCAACTCTGGCGAGGGTTTCTCTGTTCTGTCATGCAACTTCGAACTCTATAGAGCTCTCAGTGCCAAGTTCGATTGCCGTGAAGCGTGGGTGCATTGCTACAATGCAGGTGTTTGGTACGACACTGCTGACCAGCGCATCAAACACATGGAGGTCGCTTGTAAAGTAAGTAAGCAAGCCTACGAAAACTAATGTTCCATTCTAACATCCCAAGACACTTGTCTTGGGATGTTTTATTAAATTAAATTTACTCCAAACCTTTTTATAACTATCTTAAAATTAAAAGTGATAAAAACTATATCAATAAAGCTATATGCTCGCAGATTGCGTGCCCATTCCAGCCACCCCAGCCAGAGTTCAAAAGTCGTCAGGATTTGAGCAAACGAATTTTGTTTGCAAAAACATGATAACCCGTTAGGGTGCGCTGTGTGTAACGCGCGCATAAATGACGGCTTTTTGCGTCGCTACGTAAAACAATGTTTTCCTACTTACGCGAACAACTAACCTTTGCTTTGGGTAAACCCTCGCAAAGCTAAGAGAAGTTTCTTTATAAATCAAGCGCTTAAGCTGGTCCGAAGATGAATATATTTTGATGGCTTGTTTTACAACATCTTCAAACTTGCTTCTATATTTTTCAATAACTTAGTAAACTTTAACATAAAATAATCTACTGGCATTAAAGTAACAACCTCTTACAAATTTAATTAACATTGATTATTTAATTGATTATTTACATAATTTATAGTAAAATAGTTATAACTTAATAAAATTATGGGAGGTTATATAATATGGAATACAATCGTGCTGAAATTTTATCTTTAATTGCATCAACACCAAAGGGGGCAGAACGGGCAAAACTGCTGGAAAATGAGGAATTTCGAAACCTTGTTCTAAATAGTGGTGCAAATGTTACTATTTATACCGGAGATGTGAAGCCTGATGCTGAAACAGTTACACAAATGTTGAGTGATGTTTATATTGGATTGATTCAAAGAAAAAATCGTAGAGGAAATTTTGATGGGTTAGGTGCACTGGGAGGTTTGGCAGAAAGAACTAATGTAGCCGATTTTGAATCTCTTAGTACAGAAGAAAAGATAAAATTAGCATCTGTTAAGGATGATGTAATAATAGCAGATGGCAAACCATTGCTTATTACAGATATTGATGTTATTCGCAAAAACAATGTATTAAGAGAAATGAGAGAGGAACTTGCAAATTTAGGAATTCAGGATATAAGCCTTAATCCTCAAAATTTAGAACTTATTTCCATGCCCAAAGTAAAAGATGATAACTATATGATAAATATATGGGATGGAAATGGTGAATGCTATGCTGTAAATCCATATTGCCACGTTTATAAAGACACTTTAGGTATTATTGATTCTATTGTTCAAAACGCGTCTGAACAAATAGGCGGTGAGGCATCTGGATATAAGAAAATTCCTATCATAGAAGCGTTGACTGCTTATGGAAATATGGATAGTGAACAAACTCTTGAAAATGGTCGTAGTGCTACTAAAGATTACAGATATCCTCATGAATACTTAGCATGCTGGGCGCTAGCATCAAAGCTTTTGAATGGTGATGATGAAAAAATGGTTCAGTTGGCTATGATTGTGCAAAGAAAATGTGAACACCCTATTTCTTTTGCAAAAATAGCTGATGACACATCCCAACGCATGGAAGATATTGCAGATGTTTTGAAAATTAAGCCGGAAACATTAGAAAGAATGGAAAAATGTGCTAAAAATATTTATAACACAAGATCTGCAACGCAAAACTTTAATCGTAGTCGGAATTATTAGTAAATTGTATTTGACAATATAAAAAATCACTACAAATTTATTTTGAGAACCGCACGTCGTTTCCAGCCGGAGCTCAAAAGTCGTCAGGATTTGAGCAAACGAATTTTGTTTGCAAAAACATGATAACCCGAAAGGGGCGCTGTGCCTTGCGTGCGCCAAATGGCGGCTTTTTGCGTCGCTACGGAAGATTTTATCTTCCTACTTACGCGAACAACTAACCTTTGCTTTGGGTAAACCCTCGCAAAGCTAAGAGAAGTTTGGTTATTTTACAAGCGCTTAAGCTGGTTCAAAAATTAGGCATCTAATAAGCCCTACCCCAAACAATCTTGGAACTAATTTTTATGACAATGTAACAAAATCAAGGGTTTAGAGCTTGCTAATCTCTCATAAAGATATCAAATATAAAGATATCAAAAATTGGTTACGATTAAATAAATAACTGTTATGCAAATAGTAGCTTAAACAAAATAACGGCTTATTATAAGTTCGTTTATTTTATATAGTCAAGGTATTCAAGCAGTTTTTTCTGTTCAAGGTATTTAATGTAATCTTCCATAAACTTGTAATCAGGTTCACCGTTTAAATCAACAGGAAGAAAGACTTTTTCTCTTTTAATTCGTGTATCATTAATTTCTCTATTAAAGTTATACTTTTCAGATAACCTATTAAGCATACAAGACATAAATAAATATGCATATTTAGAATAGTTGCCTTTTAAGTGTGTGACATGGTCGCTTGCAATAAATTCAAAAGGCTCATAAAAACAAGCACCGACACTTCCAGAATTGGCAAGGCTTAAGCAGTTTTCATATTTTCTAACACCAGTTTCATTGCCTATAAAATTATCAACTCCATTGTTTAATGCAGTAGAAGATACATACGGAATGTTTCCGACTTCTTGGTGTTCTTTTATTAGTCGTTTACCTCTTTGTATCTTTTCAAAAATTTCAAAAATAAAAAATTCTTTCCATTCTTTATTTAACTTAATTTCTTTGAAGTTATTGATATTACTCTTAATGAAAGCTTTATACTGATTTTTTAGTTTTGCTTCGCGTTCTTTTATGTATTCTTCCATGAACTTATAATCAGGTTCACCCTTTTTAACAACAGGCAATAATATTCTACTTCTTCTTAAACGCGTTAAAGTTGCACCATTCCCTCCCCAGTTGAATTTTTGCATAAGAATTTTTATCATTGGAATCATGAACAGTGCCGTATATTTGTTGATATGTGGTGATTGCAAAATTTGAATATTCTGCCCAGTATAGAATGAATGTTGTTGATAAAATACTGTTTGCGTATCTAATCCAATAGTAATAACATTTCCGCAATCAACTTTATATTTAGAATCTTGAGTTCCAACATAAAGTTCATATCCATTATTTTTATCCGTACGTGTTATGTAAGGCATATCACCTTCAAGGTTAATTAATCTGCATTTATCAATTCCACTTGAAGTAGAAGTGATTTTAAACAAATCATCAAGACAAAAATCTTCCCAATTTTTCGCCTTTAAGGATTTAGTCATTACTTATGCTCCTTGTCAAATAGGTAATTCCTGCCTTGTGCTATCATAGAAAATTCAAATGTTAAATAGTCTGCAATAGTTTTGTCAAAATCTTCTTCTGTCGGTATTTCGTCATTAAAGTAATAAAATGCATGTAGCCATTCGTCTGTAGCTTCTACTGTTGATTTTACACAGAATTTTGTAGGAGCTTCTATACGGTCAAACCATACATCTAATAAGTGTTGTTTCTTATCTTTAGCATATTCTGTTTCAACTAATCCAATGTGCGGAGCAACTTTAAATCCATCATCTTTAAAATCAATGAACTTACACTCTTTATTTGCCGGATGTGGTTTGTGTGCTGTAAATATTGCTATACAAGGATTAGTCCCAACTCCGTAGAATGTATCACTGCTTAAAGTTATAACACCTTCCAGGGTATGATGTTTTAATATGCTTTCTTTATAGTTTTGCTCATCTTTTGTCTTACCAGTTAAAGAAGATTGAGGAATAATTACAATAGCTTTACCATCTTCTGCCAATGAATCTAGTAAGTGTTCAACAAAACTTATTTCATATAGTGATGGGTTAGCTTTTGAACCTTGACTATATGGTGGATTCATCATGCCGACGGTTGCACCTTTTAATTGTAATTCTGAATCCTTACATCTTAAGAAATCTTCATCTACAAGGTTGCTTTTACCATCACCACGAATAATCATGTTTGATGTAGCAATAGTAAACATATAAGGTTGAAGTTCAATACCATGAAGTTGGTTTTTACGGATATTTTCCCTTTGGTTGTCATCCTTTGCTTTCTTTAACATATTATGCATAGCTGCAATAAGGAATCCAGCTGTACCGCAACAAGGGTCAAGCACTACGTCATCTGGTTTTAAATCTACTAAATCACAAAATAGTTGAGTTATATGTTTTGGAGTAAGGATAATACCTAACGTTTGTCCATCACCACCAGAATAACTCATAAATTCACCATAAAATCTGCCTAAGTAATCTTCTGCGGTTTTTGTGTATTTTATAGTTTTGTAGATATTATCATAAATTTGTTCTGCATAATATTTAAGAGGTGTTTTACCTAATGTTTTATTCTTTTCATTAAGGATTTTAGTATCTCTTATGACAGCAAATTGTGTTAATAACTTATCTTTCTTGACTGTTGGTGATACTTTTGAGCGTTGAAGATTTTTATCAATAGCTGTATAAATCTTACTACCATCTGTATCTATGTCATCACCGTTTAATTGCTCAAGATTAAAAGAGCCTTTCTCAATCTCTCTAAGAGCAAGTAATATACCAGATACAACAAGAGGTTTTTGAGTATCTTGCAAGTTTCCATAATTGCGTAAATCTTCATGTAGCTTCTTTGCAAACTTAAGAATTTCAGTAGTTTCTTTCTGTAAATCGGTATTTTCACCTAAAACTTCTCTAGTGTAATATTCATCTATGTTTTCTTCATTAAAGATATAGAAAGATTCAACATCTGGCATTACTTTGCAATATTCACGTTCATTTATAAAGAGAGGTGTTATTTTATGATGTTTTTCATTACCAGATACACCAAAGGCAATAATCTTTTTGTAGTGAGTATTATTTATAAGGTGCTTGCCATAGAAATAAGCCCCATTGACTGCATAATCTGTTACAGACTTTGTTTCAGTACATATTAACTCTTTTTCGTTATATTTTACATGTTTTGATAAATCAGATTTATCTTCTATAACAAGTAAAAAATCTTTTACTGTTCCAACGTATTCTGGAAAACCAACATTACCAGTACCTTTTTTTGAAGCAGTTTTTAGTGCTTCATCAATTTCTTTAATAGAACATCCTTGCGGGTCAAGACAAATACCAGCTTCTTTTAATAAATCATATACCCATAAATCTGTTTTTGCTTCCTGTTTTGCCATAATGAATACCTTTATACATACATCAATTTATATTAAATGTATAAAAAAAACAGTTATTTTCAGGTTAACAAACCTCTAACAAAACATTAAAATTATAAAAAATATTATGTTACAACCAATAACAACTTACTCGAGGATTGCGTACCCTTTCCAGCCAGAGTTCAAAAGTCGTCAGGATTTGAGCAAACGAATCAAGCATTAAGTATTTTTTGAAAATCAATATAAGCAATAATCTACTTCTGAATCATTTTTTTAATTTACTTTTAGTATATTCTGTGATATGCTGTTAAATAGATACAAGCAATAGTTTGTATCCAGCACCTTGAGAGGTGCGGGGGTTTCATCGCCTCCTATCGTATTCGGTGTTAGGATATAACATCGTCATATTGTTATCTGTAATTATAGATAACAATAGATATATCCCCGATTCATAGCAATATGGTCGGGGAGATTTTGGTGTATGTTCAGGAAGCATATTCATTATCTCTGAAAGAAATATGTTTCTAAAGACCAGAATAATCATTTAATACGATATGATTGATGAACTCTCCGACCACCTTATAAAAGGTGGTTTAGTTTTTGATATATGTAATGGAGGGTATGATGAGTAATGTTTTTGATGAAATATCTACAAAAATAGAAACGGAACCTTTAACTTTTGTTTTTTCAGAACAAATAGCACAAACAATGGAAAATCATTTCAGAGTTAGGGATATACACAGAGGGTTACATAATAGTGAAGAACTACGAGAACCTGAAAAAGCATATGAGGTAATTAGCAAATTTATGGATAAATGTGAAGCCCTAAAAGGTCCTGAAAATTATGATAAACAAGCAATATCTTCAGATTTAGCAAGAGCTTGTGCCTCTATACCCGTTGAATCACCCGAAATGGCTGCTAAATTAATTAAAACTACAAGTGATTTATTTGAAATGAGAAGTGATGGGGCTATTGCTCAATTTCAATTAGATACATTTGCTAAACAAGGAAAGTATTTGGGGGATAAAAAAGTTGCAGAAGCTTATTTAGATGCAACATCAAAAAGTTTTTCTAAACTTGATACTCCATATGATTCTTGTGTATCTGCATTAGAAAAATATAAAAGTATTGTTGCTGACCATCCGGAAATGGCAGCAAAAGTTTTAGATACAGTATCAATGCTACAAGATAGATTTGCTGATAATCCATATTATAAAGAAGCTACCAATGATATATTAAAAGCAATTGCAGATAATCCGAGAATTGATACCAATACAAGAAATTCAAGTAAAGATAGATTACCTAATTTAGAAACATCTCAAACGGTGGCTCATAATGGTTTACAGATGGCAAGAACAGAGCATCAAAGCAACCAAAGTGAAAATAAAACTACCACAAGACCATCAGTCAAAGATAAAGCAAAAGATTTTATTAAAACATCAAAATCTTATGCTGGTGGTAAAAACCTATTCTCAAAATTAAAAGAAAAAATGGAAACATTTGCTAAAGAAAACCCTAAATTGCTCACAGCGGGTGGTGCTGCGGCAATGTTTGCCGGAATTGGTTCTATGAATCCTCAATTAGCTACTGCCGGTGCTATTGTTATGTCTGCCGGAGTTAAGGCTTGGTCTGATAAATTAAAAGATATGAGAGGATTAGGAAAATCTAATAGTAGCCCTAAAATACAACAACCAAAAGCTTTAACATTAGATTATGCTGTTCATAAAAGTTTGACACCTCGTGGAGAAAGATAGATATGATTGTATTAGATAACTTTGAGTTTAATATTAAAAATAATGAATTAGCAATATCCATAGATTGTCCTGTTGCTGAAATCAATAATTTGAAATGGGATACAAAAAATACAATTATTTTAAGTATGGAAGATGGTAAGCAATATATTTTAACTAATATATTGCCCAATATTAGAGAGATATTGGAAAAAATAGAAACAGTAATGATTGTATTTAAACAAAAACAAGATATCATAGAAGCATATAATGTGGAAATAATTAAAGATAGCACCTTAGAGTTTGATGATTCGTTTAATGAAGAAGCAATTTCGTGTTATAAAAAGTTTGAGGAGTTGAAGAAAGGATAATGACACTATCAATTCAAAAAGCCGATAATCATTATTATTATTTAATTATACAACTAATAAATAACTCGAGGATTGCGTACCCTCTCCAGCCAGAGTTCAAAAGTCGTCATAAATGGCTACTTTTTGCGTCGCTCTTGTTCATATACCATTCTACCCCTCCTTTTACGTTGTGAATGAACACCTCCTTGACATGATACAGTTCCGAAACTGTCAAGTCGCCATAAACAATGCCTCTATCAGCATCAATAAACTCAACCAAGTCTTTAACTTTTTTGCCAGGAACCTGTTTTTTTATAAAATCCTATTTACACGTCATTAAAAATATGGTATAAATGTAATATAAACATACTATTATGGGCTATTATTTAAAGGTGATGATTTTTTCATTTTTTTAATAGTTTTGTATGTTATGAAAAAGAAATAATAAACCAATTTTTAATAATTAAAAAAAACAAAAAAAACTATGGAAAAGATGTTTGCAAAATTTGGAAAAGACGTTCAGGGCCAGTATGTAATTCTGAAAAACGGCGAAATGCTGTATTCGGTAAAAGGTTCTCCGTTTTACGATCCAAAAGACAGATTCACATTCCGTTCCGGTAATGTTTTAAAAGCCGGTTGGAATAATGGCGCTGGCTCGGTTGAGCTTGGCACGGGTGAAACGATCATTACCAACTGCCGCAGTTTGTGGGAGCAGATAGTTGAGCAGTTGGAAATAAAGAACCTCAGTGCTTTTGTCCCCCATTACAATTCCGTTCTTTGGTATGATACGGCGGATAAACGTATCTCAAAGATGGTGTTGGCTTGTGGAGGCTGCATCTAATCACCTTATCAGAACATCCAAGACCTCGGTCTTGGATGTTCTTTTTTTTATTAATAAAAGTAGCTATAGGGATGATTTATCACTCTATACGGGGTCTCTGATCCACAATCCGTAACCGGAAATGGCTGTAATGAAAAACTAAAGGGTTTCGTAAAAAAACGAAGCTCTTTTTATTTTTTCATCATTTATAAATAAATTGTTATTACAATTTTTAATAACGTTAACATATAAATATGTAAAATACATGCCTAGAACGTCTTTAATAATTAGATATTTTGCTTTAATAACTTTGTGTTTACTCTGCGTAAACGATGCTTTCTGTCAAATAAATACAAAACATTTATCAAAACTAATAAATCTAAATTTACAAAAAGGAAACTCGGATTTTATTTTGGAACATGTGAAAAAAACTCCAAAAAGAATTGAGCGAAACATATTATATTTGACCAATTATCTTGTAGCTCCTTTTAACAATGATTATGACAAAGCAATGGCTATTGCAATGTGGATTGCCGGAAATATACGTTATGATAATTTCAGATATGACAGCAATGAAAGAACTCGCAGAGATAAAATACTGAACTTACAAACAAAAGAAGTAACACCGAAAGAACTCCTTAAAATACGAACCGGAATATGCGGAGATTATGCACATCTTTTTGCGGCAATGTGTAAAAAAGCCGGAATAAAAGCATATTACATTACAGGACATTTAATGAAAAAAAACAGAAGTACCGGCGGACATGCATGGAATGCCTTCAAATATAAAAATAAAATCATATATGTGGATACAACATTTATGTCAGAAGGAACTTTAGTTAATTCAAAAGATAATAAAAATTTCAGAATAAGCTCATTTGAAAGAAAAAAAGCAATAAAAAAACTGAAAAAAGAACATAAAAATATGGAAAAAAACTATACACCATATCTTGATGACATAAAATTATATTTCTTTGATTTTACATATGAAGATGAAACAAGAAAATACGGATATGAGCGAAAAGAAACTAATTAATGAAATTAAATTATTTTGAAACTCGCAGTGCAGAAAAAAATATACTGCAAACAATTGCGCTTTTTTGCATTTTGGACCTATGTTAAGTTTAAGCTTGACTAATTTTGATGTTATTATAGAATTCTTGTCAAAGTTGATTTTTATGTAAAAAATAAATATTTAAAAATGAAAAATTATGACAAACAATTTACAAAATCAGGTTGTTTCTAATGAAGAAATAAACCAAGAAAAATTGAAAAATGCAGAAAAAATCATTTTAGCCTTGCAAAAAGAGCTTTATGATTATATTGCAAATGGTTCAGGACCTTTTTTAGCAGCCGTTGTTGACGAAAAAGGCAATGTTGTTTCTAAAACCGCAAACAGTGTGGTTTCTGAAGGTTGTAGCAATAACCATGCAGAAATGAATGCTATTAAAACAGCGCAGAAAAATCTGGGAACATATGATTTGTCTCAACACAATTTGAGCTTATATGTTACGTCTGAACCATGCATGATGTGCATTGGAGGTATTATGTGGTCCGGTATCAAGGCCGTGTATTATGGAGTGCCATCAAAAGTGGTGGAAGAAATAACCGGTTTTGATGAAGGTTTCAAGCCAAACTGGTTTGAAGAATTTAAAAATCGCGGAATTACCGTGTATGGGAACATTGCCGTAGAAGAAGGCGAAAAAGTGTTGCATGATTATGTTAATACCGGAAAAACCGTTTATCAGCCTGAAAGATAGGCTAAAATCTAAAAAAAGGGGCGATTTAACGCCCCTATTTTTTATTCTGCATATCCTTAAAAAGGTATATCATCATCTAAATCTGCCGGTGTTGAAGCTGCCGGAGCGCTACTGTCCCATCCTGCAGTTGAACTACCGAATACATCTGCAGAAGAAGAGCTGGCATCATCTGACTGTCTGTCAAGCATTACAAGTACACCGCTGAAGTTTTGCAAAACAACTTCTGTGGTGTATCTTTCTGCGCCGGTATTGTCTTCCCATTTTCTGGTTTGAAGCTGGCCTTCAATATATACTTTTGAGCCTTTTCTTAAATATCTTTCCGCAACATCTGCCAACTGAGGGTTAAAAATTACCACTCTGTTCCACTCTGTGCGTTCTTTTCTTTCTCCGGTGGCTTTGTCTTTCCAAGTGTCTGATGTTGCCACTGTCAAGTTTACAATTTTTGCACCGGATGGTGTATTGCTAACTCTGGGATCTGCGCCCAAATTTCCTACCAATATAACTTTATTTATACTTCCTGCCATTTTTTTTTCCTATTTTCTATTAAACGTTATCTAAACTTTACATCAATTTTTTAAAATAATAATTATTTTTAATAAACCTGTGTATATTCACCATTTTCAAGCTTGTATATGCTATAATTTATGTCTTTGCTCGGGTTACCGTTAACATACATCATATTTGACCAACCGGCATCAATGCTTTTGTTTTGCAATTCTTTAGAAAGATCTTCATATTTTACCGATCCTGCCTTTTTTACAAGATTGCTCCACATGAGAAATGCCGAATATCCGTAAACACTCAAACCTTGCGGTTCTATGCCTTTTAATCTGAGTTTTACAAGCTCTGCGGTAAATTCAGGGCTGTTTTTTAATGATGGGAGACCGATAAAATATGTGCCCTCGGCAAGTTTACCAAGCTTTTCTCTATATGTTTTGTCATGCGGATATTGATTTATAAATATGTTTATTTGAGAATCTGCCTTTTTAAGTGTTTTTGATATATCAACAATGTTTTCTATGGAAGTAAGCATATACACAACCCCTATTTGGCGATCTAATATATCTTTGGCAATGTCTTTGGGATTATGATAATTTCTAACATTGTAGGTTTTGAGCATATCTGCTTTCATTGACTGTCTGAACTCTTTTTGAATGGAAATGGCAACTTCTACTATGTTTCTGTTGTCTCCGTCATATATAAGAGCTGTTTTTTGGTCAGAAAATTCATCTTCATAAAATTTGAAAAAATCTATACCTTGGTTGTCTTTATATCCAAGCATCTTTACCAAACCCTGATAATCTGATGGTGCATCTGAAGAGCTGATAGTGGTGGGGATAATCTGAAAAATTTTGGCAGAGGCATAAATGTCTGCAACTTCTTTTAAGGCATTAGAACAATAAGGACCTATAACCATAAAAATTTTGTCTTGTTCAGAAACGTTTAATGACATCATCTGTGCGGTTGAAACAGCCAAACGGTCATTACAAATATCATCTACGGCAATCATGTTGATTTTATGTCCGATTATTCCGCCATCGGCATTTATTTCATCAACACCAAGTTTTACACCGCTAATTATCTCTTGTCCGGCTTTTTCAAACTCTCCAACCTTTGGGGCAATAACAGCAATGTTAATGTCTGCCTGTGCTAAAACCGGCACAAACATTAAGCACACAAAGATGAAAGCTATTAAGCAACTCTTTTTCATCAGAATTTCAGTCTCCCCCTAATTGTGCGCATTGTAGTGTCTTTTTGCTATTTTGCAAGTAATAATTTCTATTGCCTTTATTTTTATGAAAGATTATATTGCCTGTTATGACTGATAAATTTATAAACATAAAAGGTGCAAGAGAACATAACTTAAAAAATGTTGATATAAGCATCCCAAAAAATAAGCTGACCGTTATTACCGGGTTGTCCGGCTCGGGCAAATCAACACTTGCTTTTGACACTTTGTATGCAGAAGGACAAAGAAGATATGTGGAAAGTTTGTCCGTATATGCACGACAGTTTTTGGATTTGATGAACAAACCTGATGTGGACTCAATAGAAGGTTTGTCTCCGGCAATTTCAATTGAACAAAAAACAACTTCTCATAATCCGCGTTCAACCGTTGGAACAATTACAGAAATTTATGACTATATGCGCCTTTTGTGGGCCAGAGCCGGAATACCATATTCTCCGGTTACGGGCAAACCCATTTCTTCACAGACAATCAGTGAAATGGTTGATAAAATTTTGCAGTTAGAAGAAAAAACCAAAATTATGATTTTGGCACCGATAGTAAGAGGCAAAAAAGGTACTTTTACAAAACTGGTTGAAGATATGCAAAAACAAGGATTTGCCAGACTGCAGATTGACGGAAAAATTTATAATATAGAAGAAATTGACCCGCTGGATAAAAACAAATCTCACAACATAGAAGTGGTGGTAGACAGGCTTATTGTGGGACCAAACCTGCAAGAAAGGTTGGCTTCTTCTTTGGAAATTGCTGTAAAACTTGCAGACGGAATAGTATTTGTTGAAGATATTTCAAATAAAAAGCGCTATACTTTTTCTACCAAATTTGCCTGTCCGGTTTCCGGTTTTACCATAACAGAAATTGAACCGAGACTTTTTTCTTTTAATAACCCTTTCGGAGCTTGTCCGCACTGTGCCGGATTGGGTGCAAAGCTTTATATGGACCCGTTATTGGTGGTTCCAAATGAAAACTTGTCTATTGCCAAAGGGGCAATTGCTCCGTGGTTTAATTCCAGACACGCCTTTTATGACCAGACATTAAAATCTTTGTGTGACTATTTGAATATATCTGACAAAACACCATGGAAAGATTTGCCCCAAAAAGCAAAAGATGTGATTTTGTATGGTTCCGGTGATGAACCAATCCCAATGTATTATTCAAAATTTATTACAAATAAGCCTTTTGAGGGTGTGATAAATAATTTGGAAAGAAGATTTTTGGAATCTGAATCTGCTTGGGTAAGAGAAGAATTTTCTCACTATCAATCTGCCCAAACCTGTGAATTTTGCCACGGTAAACGTCTTAAACCGGAGGCTCTAGCCATCAAATTTGGCGGAAAAGACATTATGGAAGTTTCGCAAATGAGCATTAAAAATGCCATTGTGTGGTTTGACAAAGCATTTAAATCTATGCCAAAAAAACAACAAATGATTAGTGAAAAAATTGTAAAAGAAATTGTAGAAAGACTAAAGTTTTTAAACAATGTTGGCTTAGATTATCTTACTCTTTCCAGACAAGCCGGTACACTTTCAGGAGGAGAAGCTCAAAGAATTAGACTTGCATCGCAAATAGGGTCTGGTTTGACCGGAATTATGTATGTATTAGACGAGCCTTCAATCGGTCTGCATCAAAGAGATAACTCAAAACTGCTTGAAACACTTACAAAATTAAGAGATTTGGAAAATACGGTAATTGTGGTGGAACATGATGAAGATGCCATTAAAACAGCTGATTTTATTATTGATATGGGGCCACTTGCCGGTCAAAACGGTGGAAACGTGGTAGCAAAAGGATCTTATAAGGAAATTTTAAAATCAGACAGCCTCACCGCTCAATATCTGAACGGGAAAAAAGAAATTGCAGTGCCGAAAACAAGAAGAAAAGGAAACGGAAAATCTATTGAAATTAAGGGTGTTAAAACCAATAATTTGAAAAATGTCAGCGCTAAAATAAATTTGGGAACACTTACTTGTGTGACGGGTGTCTCAGGTTCCGGAAAATCTTCTTTAATTTTAGAGACTTTATGCAAATCTCTTGATAAAGAAATAAACGGCTCAAGAATAAATGCCGGAATTTACAAACAAATTATAGGCACAGAAAATATAGATAAAATAATTCAGGTAGATCAATCTCCAATAGGCAAAACACCAAGGTCAAATCCGGCAACTTATACCGGTGTATTTGACCACATAAGGAGTTGGTTTGCTCAACTACCGGAAGCAAAAGCAAGAGGATATCAGCCGGGCAGATTTTCTTTTAACGTGGCAGGCGGAAGATGTGAGGCTTGTAAGGGTGACGGAGTGATGAAAATTGAAATGAATTTTCTTCCGGATCTTTATGTTGA
>JAZNSB010000054.1:0-2502 GCA_045590955.1 Alphaproteobacteria bacterium
ATAAAACAAAATGTTTAACAAACCTTTTCTTGTGTCTTTTTTAAGCTCGTTTTTTTGACTCTGTGGTTGCTTTTGTTTTTTTGTGATGTTTGTGTTAAAATGCTGTTGATTTTCTTCTGTGCGGGCTTAATATGGAATCAATTTTTTGGAGATGAAAATGAAAAAATTAATTGTTTGGGACTTTGACGGTGTAATTGCAGATTCTGAAAAGCTTTGGGTAAACAACTGGAAAAATCTTGTAAACGAAACCTTTAATCAAAACTTTAGTTTTAAAGAAATGGCAGATATTGTTGCCGGAAAATCTATTGAAACAAAAAAACGAGATTTGGAGGCAAAAGGCTTTAAAGTTGATGATGCTTTTTTGCAAAAGGTTGTTGCTATGGATATTAAGTCTATGGAAGAATCTTTGGTAATGGTCCCGAAAATTTATGATTGTATAACCCTTCCAAACGTTGCTCACTGTGTGGCTACCGGTGGAACAAAAGAAAAAACATTTAAAAAAATAAAAATTTTAGGCCTTGAAAAAATCTTTAATGAAAAAAATGTGTTTGTTGCTTCTATGGTAGAAAAGGGAAAGCCCGCACCGGATTTGTTTTTGTTTGCAATAAAATGTATGGGGTTTGAAACAAAAGATTGTATTGTTATTGAGGACTCTATTCCGGGAATGGTGGCGGCAAAAGCTGCAGGAATTGATTGTGTGGCTTTTTTGGCTTGCGAAATGAACCAATCGCCAGAACATCTGCAAAAAGTTAAAGCTCTGGGCATTAAAAATGTTTTTTATTCTGCGCCAGAGCTTAAACGTTTTTTAGAATCGATTGTTTAGTTGTTTTAGTTTTTCTGACTTTTCATCTCCAGCAAAGCTTGTGATATTATCTTTGATAAAGCCTGTTGAAGGTCTTTTTTGTTTTGGACGTCTTTTATCCATTGTTCAAACAAAGGTTTTTCTTCAAAAGATGCTTGTGATATGTTTTGTGCCACATCAAAAACATATCCGTCTTCTATCAAAAGAGCTTCTTTTTCTAAAATTTCTTTGGTGGTCAAAGGTTTAGGTTCTTCCTTGATATCTGTTCTTCTTATAACAAAAATCTCTTTAAGTTTGTTTTTTATTCTGTCTAGCCACGGGGTTCTTTCTTTCTCTTCTTCAATTGCTTTTTCATGAAGGTCCTTAAACTCAGAGATTAATTTTCTGGTGGTTTTTATGTTCTGTTGTGAAAGGTTTTTGATTTGTTCAACCTCTTTGGAAAGACTCATTTGTTGAGGAATTATTTGCTCTAAAACAGAAATTTCTTGATCAAAGTTTTCTCCTTGTTCAGCCTCTTCCTTAATTAAAACAGCAGAGGTTAAAACCAAAGCCATGTCGTTGTTAAAGTTCATTATTCTGGAGGCCTTGCTTTCTATGTTGTTTAGTCTGCCTGCAATGTCTAAAATTTGAGATTTATCAGCCTTTACCTCCATTAGTCTGGAATGCTGTTTTTCCAGATAAGAAAGCCTGTCTGTTATATCTTCCACATCTCTGTCTGTGGTATCTGTAACCGTGGGTGTAGAAAAGTGTGGTGTTTTTTTGCTATTAAAAGAAGACAAAAGTGTCGGATTTTTCCATAAAATAAAAGCGGCGAATCCAAGCAACAAAACAAAGATTGTGCTTATAATTAAATGTTTTACACCTTTCTTTTTTTTTGGTGTTTCATTTTCTTTTGTGTCTTTTTCTGTTTTTTGAGGTTCTGGCATCAATTTATCCTTTGCAATATATTTTTGAAGAGTTATAACATATAGCATAATGTTTTTTTATAAAACTGCAATATAATAAAGGTGATATATGATTGTTTTGGGAATAGAATCTTCTTGTGATGAAACTGCGGCAGCAATTGTTGATGGTCAAAAAAATGTATTGTCTCATACTGTATTATCTCAAGAAGAGCACATAAAATATGGTGGAGTAATTCCGGAAATTGCAGCAAGAGCGCATCTTGAATATATAGATGAAATTATATTGCAAACGCTAAAAAAAGCTGGAATTGAAGCTAAAGATTTGGACGCGGTTGCTGTTTCCGGAGGCCCCGGATTAATCGGTGGTGTGGTGGTTGGTGTTATGGCTGCAAAAGCTATGGCGTTGGCCTTAAACAAACCTTTGGTGGTGGTAAATCATTTGGAAGCTCATGCTTTGTGTGCAAGGCTTTCTTCAGATGTCTCTTATCCTTTTTTGTTGCTCTTAGTGTCTGGAGGACATTGTCAGATTTTAATTGTTAAAAACGTGGGCGAATATGTGCGCCTTGGAACAACCTTAGATGATGCCGCAGGAGAAGCTTTTGATAAGGTGGCTAAAATGCTTGGTTTGGGATATCCGGGTGGTCCAATGATTGAAAAATATGCTCAAAACGGAAACCCAAAAAGATTTGTGCTGCCCAGACCCTTAATAGGTTCCGGAGACTGTAATTTATCTTTTTCCGGGCTAAAAACCGCTGTAAGAAAAATTATTGAAACATATTCTGCAGATGGAGATGT
>JAZNSB010000055.1:0-17869 GCA_045590955.1 Alphaproteobacteria bacterium
ATGCCAAACCCAAAACTTGGCACAGTTACAGCTGACGTTGCAACAGCAGTTGCAAAAGCTAAAGCCGGTGAGGTTCAATATCGTGTTGAAAAGAATGGTATTGTGCATGCCGGTATTGGAAAAGCAAGCTTTTCTGAAGATCAAATTTATGAAAATGTGAAAGCTTTCATTGATGCAATTATGAAAGCAAAACCACAAGCTCTTAAAGGAACATATTTGAAGAAAATTTCTTTGAGTTCTACAATGGGCGTAGGTGTTAAGTTAGACCTTAACAACCTGTAATAAAAGTTTTGGGTGGCTGATTTTCAGCTACCCAGCACCCCAAGTTTTTGGGGAACTGTCCAAGACCGTAGGTGGCATGCCTTAATTTCCTACGCAGACGGGAGTAAGATTTTTATTTTTTCTCCTAGGGCAGATAAAGTCCGCTTCCAAAAGACCGAAGCGAAGTGTTAAATCGCATCGTATGATGCTAAATGGAGATAACAAGTGAAACGTGAAGAAAAAACACAATTGGTTGCTGACCTGAAAAAGTTGTTTGATTCTTATGAAGTGGTTGTTTTGTCTCACTATCAAGGTTTGACAGTGGCAGCTGTTTCTGAGTTGAGAAACAATGTAAGAAAAGCCGGCGCCGGTTTCAAAGTTACTAAAAACCGTATCACTCGTATTGCATTAAAAGATACAAAATTTGAAGCTTTGGCTGATCAGTTTAAAGGTCCGACAGCAATTTCTTATGCCAACGACCCTGTGGCAGCTTGCAAATCTTGTGTTGAATTTGCAAAAGAAAATGAAGCCCTCGTTGTTTTGGGTGGCGCAATGAACGGCAAGTTGTTGACTGCTGATGAAGTTAAATATCTTGCATCTTTGCCAACTCTGGACGAATTGAGAGCAAAAATGGTCGGTTTGTTGCAGGCTCCTGCAGCCAAATTGGCAAGAGTTACCAAGGCTTATTCGGAAAAAGAAGCAGCTTAGGTTTGGTTTTTAGTTTTTAAGTTTTAATTTATTTTGGAGAAAAAAAATGGCCGATTTAGCCAAATTAGTAGATGAATTGTCAGCTCTTACAGTTATGGAAGCTGCTGAATTGTCAAAAATGTTAGAAGAAAAATGGGGCGTATCTGCTGCCGCTGCTGTTGCTGTTGCCGGTGCCGGTGCTGCTGCTCCTGCTGCTGCTGCTGAAGAAAAAGATGAATTTGATGTAATCTTGGCTGATGCAGGTGCAAACAAAATTAACGTAATTAAAGAAATCCGTGGTATGACATCTTTGGGCTTGAAAGAAGCTAAAGACTTAGTTGACGGTGCTCCTAAAACAGTAAAAGAAGGCGTTTCAAAAGCTGAAGCTGAAGAAATGAAAGCTAAGTTAGAAGCTGCCGGTGCAAAAGTTGAATTGAAGTAATTTTTGCAAAAGAACCAAGTGGAGATATTTTCTCCGCTTGGTTTTATTTTGAGTTTTTAATAAAAATTGCTAGCCTTTTTATTAAAAATTCAGAGAAATTATTTTGTAATCTGGTCGAGAGAGTGCAAGGCTTTCGGGGTGACGAGATTATTTAAAAAATTTTATTTTTAACCCTCTGTGGTCGGGATTCTTTATGATAGTATTGCCACAGTTGACAACCTAAAAGGATTTTACATATGAAACAATCTTATACGACCAAAAGACGTGTAAGGAAAAATTTTGGCAAAATTGAGGCTGTTGCTGAAGTGCCAAATTTGCTTGAAGTTCAAACAGGATCTTATGACAGTTTTATTCACGCTTCTTCTGCAGAGCAATGTGATTTTGCTTTGGAAGAAGTTTTTAAGTCTATTTTCCCAATTAAAGATTTTGCGGGAAATGGAGAACTGGAATTTGTGGGTTATGAGCTTGAAGAACCTAAATACGATCAAGAAGAGTGCTTGAAAAGAGACATGACATATGCTGCACCAATCAGAGCAACATTGAGATTGGTAGTGTGGGATATTGATGAAGCAACAGGCGCAAAATCAATTCATGACATTAAAGAACAAGACGTGTATATGGGAGATATTCCTTTAATGACAGAAAGGGGTACTTTCATATTTAATGGTACAGAACGTGTGGTTGTATCACAAATGCACCGTTCTCCGGGTGTGTTCTTTGATCACGATAAAGGTAAAACAATGTCTAACGGAAAATACTTGTTTGCTGCAAGAATTATTCCTTATCGTGGTTCTTGGCTGGATTTTGAGTTCGATTCAAAAGATTTGGTTTATGCCAGAATTGACCGTCGCAGAAAATTGCCTGTAACTTCTGTTTTGTATTCTTTGTATTCAAAGGAAACAGAAGAGAAAATAGCTAAGTTGGCAAAGCAAGGTAAGATGATTGATCCTGCCGAAATTAAAGGTATGGACAAAGAAGAAATCCTTAATTATTTCTATGAAAAAGAAATTTTTGTTGCAGATAAAAAATCTTGGAAAGCCAAATTTGAACCAAAACGTATGAAAGGTGTTAAATTTGACTTTGATTTGGTAAACACCAAAACAGGTGAAGTTGTTTGGGAAAAAGGTAAAAAATTGACACCAAGATCTGCACAAAAGTTGGCAGATGAAGGTTTGGAATACTACAAAGTAGAATCAAATTATTTATTTGGTAAATTTTTGGCAACAAATGTTGTGTTGGAAAAAACAGGTGAAGTTTTGGCTTCTGCCGGCGATGAAATTAATGAAGAATTGCTCAACAAATTGGTTACAGCCAAAATCGGCGAGATTGCAACTTTGTTCATTGATGGTGTAAACGTTGGTCCTTACATCAGAAATACTTTGGCAGTGGACAAGAACACATGCAGAGAAGAGGCTTTGTTGGATATTTATCGTGTAATGCGTCCGGGAGAGCCTCCTACCTATGAAACAGCAGATCAGTTGTTCAGACAAATGTTCTTTGATTCAGAAAGATATGATTTGTCTCCGGTTGGTCGTGTAAAAATGAATGCATCTTTGGATATCAGTTTTGATGAAGCTCCGGATACAATGAGAGTTTTGAGAAAAGACGATATCTTGAAAATTGTAAAAAGAATGGTTGAATTACGTGACGGAAAAGGCGAAGTTGACGATATTGACCACTTGGGTAACAGAAGAGTTCGCTCTGTTGGTGAATTGATGGAAAACCAATATAGAATGGGCTTGGTTAGAATGGAAAGAGCAATTAGAGAAAGAATGAGCTCTGAGACATTGAACAATGTTAAGCCCCAAGATTTGGTAAATGCAAAACCGATTGCAGCCGTAATCAGAGAGTTCTTCGGATCTTCTCAGTTGTCACAATTTATGGATCAGCAAAATCCGTTGGCAGAAATTACTCATAAACGCAGACTTTCTGCATTGGGTCCCGGTGGATTGAGCAGAGAAAGAGCAGGTTTTGAAGTTCGTGACGTACACCCGACACACTATGGTCGTATTTGTCCGATTGAAACACCTGAAGGTCAAAACATTGGTTTGATTAACTCTTTGGCAAGCTATGCAAGAATTAATAAATATGGTTTCATTGAATGCCCATATCGTAAAGTGGTAAAAGGCAAAGTTACGGATGAAGTTATTTATATTTCTGCAGACGAAGAAGGAAAATTCATTATTGCCGAAGCAAATGCCGAGGTTAAAAAAGATGGTCATTTTGCTCAAGATTTGATAGCTTGTCGCAAAGCCGGTGAATTTGAATTTGCGCACGCAGAAGAAATTGACCTTATTGACGTGTCGCCAAAACAATTGGTATCTGTGGCAACAGCACTTATTCCATTTTTGGAAAATGATGACGCTAACCGTGCATTGATGGGTTCAAACATGCAGAGACAAGCAGTGCCTTTGCTTCGTTCTGAAGCACCATTGGTGGGAACAGGTGTTGAAGGTGTGGTTGCAAAAGATTCAGGTGCTACTTTGGTGGCAAAATATGATGGTGTTGTTTCTCAAGTTGATGCAAGACGCATTGTGGTTACATCTACAAATGCAGAAGAAACATCTGCCGGTGTTGAAATTTATAAATTAAATAAATTCCGCCGTTCAAACCAAAATACTTGTATGAACCAAGTGCCATTGGTAAAAGTTGGGGATGTAATTAAAGCCGGAGATATAATTGCAGACGGTCCATGTACAGAAATGGGCGAATTGGCTTTAGGTAAAAACGTGCTTGTGGCATTTATGCCTTGGAACGGTTTTAACTATGAAGATTCAATTTTGTTGTCTGAACGTATTTCTCGTGATGATGTATTTACATCTTTGCACATTGAAGAATTTGAAGTAATGGCTCGTGATACCAAGTTGGGTCAGGAAGAAATTACCAGAGATATTCCAAACGTTGGTGAAGATGCTTTGCGTAACTTGGATGAAGCCGGTATAGTTTATATCGGTGCAGAAGTTAAAGCCGGAGATATTTTGGTTGGAAAAGTTACTCCAAAAGGTGAATCTCCAGTTACTCCGGAAGAAAAACTTTTGCGTGCAATCTTTGGCGAAAAAGCTTCTGATGTTAGAGATACTTCTTTGCGTGTTCAACCGGGTATTGAAGGTATTGTGGTAGACGTGCATGTGTTCTCTCGTCGTGGCGTTGAAAAAGATGAAAGAGCTTTGTCTATTGAACAAGCAGAAATTTCTTCTTTGGCAAAAGACAGAGATGACGAAACAAGCATTATCAGAACTCACTTTGAAAACAAAATTAAAAAGTTATTGCTTGGCCAAACAGTTGTAGATGCTCCTGCAGGAATTGCAAAGAAATCTGCAATTACAGAAGAAGCTTTGGAAAAATTGCCAACAGCTCAATGGCGCAAGATTGTGGTCAAAGACGAAGAAACAATGGCAAAATTGGAAACATTGTTTGCAGAGTTTGATGCAAGATTGGAAAAAATTAAGAAACACTTTGAAGGAAAAGTGGAAAAAGTTCAGCGTGGTGATGATTTGTTGCCTGGCGTACTCAAAATGGTTAAGGTATTTATTGCTACCAAGAGAAAAATTCAATCCGGAGATAAAATTGCCGGAAGACACGGTAACAAGGGTACAATTTCAAGAGTATTGCCTTTGCAAGACATGCCATACATGGAAGATGGAACTCCGGTGGATATAGTTTTGAACCCATTGGGTGTGCCTTCTCGTATGAACGTGGGACAAATTTTGGAAACTCACCTTGGTTGGGCTGCAAAAGAGCTAGGTGCTCAGCTCAATGAGATGATGGAACAATATAAGTCAGGCGCAAAATCTATAGATGAGCTGAATAAGAAACTTAAAGAAGTTTATGGTGAAAAACAATATAAAGAAGAAGTTGCTACATTGTCTGAACCAGAACTTATGGAAATGGTTTCTAACCTGAAAAACGGTGTGCCGATGGCAACTCCTGTTTTTGATGGTGCATCAGGCGAAGATATTAACTCTATGCTTTCTATGGCAGGTTTACCAACATCTGGTCAGATTGACTTGTATGACGGAAGAACCGGAGAAAAATTTGATAGAAAAGTTACGGTTGGTATTATTTACATGCTCAAATTGCATCACATTGTTGATGAAAAAATGCATGCTCGTTCTGTGGGACCGTATTCTCTTGTTACGCAACAGCCTTTGGGTGGTAAAGCTCAATTTGGTGGTCAGCGTTTTGGTGAAATGGAAGTTTGGGCTTTGCAGGCTTATGGTGCTGCTTATACCTTACAAGAAATGCTCACCGTTAAATCTGATGACGTAACCGGAAGAACAAAGGTATATGAATCTATTGTTCGTGGAGAAGATGGATTTGATGCCGGTATTCCAGAGTCCTTCAACGTGTTGGTTAAAGAAATTAAATCTTTGTGCCTGAACGTTGAATTGTTGAATGCTGAAGTGTAAGGAGACTATAATATGAATGATGTAATGAAGTTTTTAGGTCAGCAAACTCCTGCAGAAACATTTGATCAAATTAAAATCTCTATTGCTTCTCCAGAGCAAATTAGATCTTGGTCTTATGGTGAAGTAAAAAAACCTGAAACAATTAACTATCGTACTTTCAAACCGGAAAGAGACGGCCTGTTTTGTGCCAGAATTTTTGGTCCGGTAAAAGACTATGAATGTTTGTGCGGTAAGTATAAAAGAATGAAACACCGTGGTGTTGTGTGTGAAAAGTGCGGCGTTGAAGTTACTTTGTCTAAAGTACGTCGTGAAAGAATGGGACACATTGAATTAGCAGCACCTGTGGCTCATATTTGGTTTTTGAAATCTTTACCTTCCAGAATTGCAGTATTAACAGATATTTCTGTTAAAAATTTGGAAAGAGTTTTGTATTTTGAAAGCTATATTGTAATTGAACCGGGTTTAACACCTTTGCAGGTTAATGAATTGCTCACAGAAGAGCAATATCAAGAAGCTGTTGATGAATACGGTGAAGAGTCTTTCAGAGCTTCTATCGGTGCAGAAGCATTGAAAGAAATTTTGGCTTCAATTGATTTGGAAGCAGAACGCAGAACAATTAGAGATGCGTTAAAAGAAGATCCGTCTGAAGCTAAAAGAAAGAAACTTGTAAAACGTTTGAAAATTATTGAAGCGTTTATTGAATCTAATACCAAACCAGAGTGGATGGTGTTGGATGTATTGCCTGTAATTCCACCAGAATTGAGACCTTTGGTTCCATTGGATGGTGGTAGATTTGCAACATCAGATCTTAATGATTTATACAGAAGAGTGATTAACCGTAACAATCGTTTGAAGAGATTGATTGAGTTGCACGCTCCTGAAATTATTGTTAGAAACGAAAAGAGAATGTTACAGGAATCTGTAGATGCTTTGTTTGATAACGGCAGAAGAGCTCGTGCAATTACCGGAACAAACAAACGTCCACTTAAGTCTTTGTCTGATATGTTAAAAGGTAAAGCAGGTCGTTTCCGTCAAAACTTGCTTGGTAAACGTGTGGATTATTCAGGTCGTTCTGTTATTACGGTTGGTCCTGAATTGCGTTTGCAACAATGCGGATTGCCTAAGAAAATGGCGTTGGAATTGTTTAAGCCGTTTGTATATGCAAAATTGGAAGCATACGGACATGCAACAACAATTAAAGCAGCTAAGAGAATGGTGGAAAAAGAGCGTCCGGAAGTATGGGATATTCTTGAAGAAGTTATCAGAGAGCATCCGGTATTGCTTAACCGTGCTCCTACATTGCACAGATTGGGTGTTCAGGCTTTTGAACCGGTGTTGGTTGAAGGTAAAGCAATCAGATTGCATCCGTTGGTATGTACCGCATTTAACGCAGACTTTGACGGTGACCAAATGGCCGTTCACGTTCCATTGTCTATTGAAGCTCAATTAGAAGCCAGAGTGTTGATGATGTCAACAAACAACATTTTGTCTCCTGCATCAGGTAAGCCAATTATTGTACCTTCTCAAGATATGGTACTTGGAATTTACTATTTATCTTATGAGGCAGATGATGTTGTTGGTAGCGGAATGGTATTTGCAGATGTAAATGAAGTGCTTTATGCATTAAATGAAAAAGTGGTTGATTTACACGCAAAGATTAAATGCAGAATGGAACATGTGAATGATGAAGGTGAGGTTGTTACATCTTTGGTTGAAACAACACCTGGTCGTATCATTGTTTCTGAAACATTACCAAGACATCCAAAGGTTCCTTTCTCTTTGGTAAACAGATTAATCAGAAAGAAAGAAATCGGAGATATCATTAATGTTGTTTACAGATTTTGCGGTCAAAAAGAAACTTGCATATTTGTAGACAAGATAATGACACTTGGATTTACAAATGCATGTAAAGCCGGAATTTCTTTTGGTAAAGATGATTTGATTGTGCCTGAAGCGAAGAAAACTCTTATTGAAGAAACAGAAAAACAAGTAAAAGAGTTTGAGACACAATATCAAAATGGTCTTATTACTAAAGGTGAAAAATACAATAAAGTGGTTGATATTTGGGCAAACTGCACAGATAAAGTAGCAGATGAAATGATGAAAAACATTTCAAAAACAGAAAAAGGCTATATTAACTCTGTGTACATGATGGCTCACTCCGGAGCCCGCGGATCTGCAGCGCAAATGAGACAGTTGGCAGGTATGCGTGGTTTGATGGCAAAACCAAACGGAGAAATTATTGAACAACCAATTATTTCAAACTTTAAAGAGGGCTTGACTGTGTTGGAATACTTTAACTCAACACACGGTGCTCGTAAAGGTTTGGCAGATACCGCTTTGAAGACTGCAAACTCAGGATATTTGACACGTCGTTTGGTTGATGTGGCTCAAGATGCCGTGATTGTAGAAGAAGACTGCGGAACAGAAAGAGGAATTATTGTTCGTCCGGTTGTAGATGGCGGAAACGTTATTGTATCAATCGGTGAAAGAATTTTGGGTAGAACAGCTCAAGAAGATGTGTTGCACCCAGAATCTGGCGAAACAATTGTTCGCAAAGGTAAGCTTATTGATGAAAATGATGTTGAAGCAATTGAAGCTGCCGGTGTTGAACAAGTTAAAATTCGTTCTGTTTTGACTTGTGAATGCAAAAACGGTGTATGTGCAAAATGTTATGGCCGAGACCTTGCAAGAGGTACGCCGGTAACAATTGGTGAGGCCGTAGGTGTTATTGCAGCTCAATCAATCGGTGAACCGGGTACACAGTTGACCATGAGAACATTCCACATTGGTGGTGCCGCTTCTAAATCTGCAGAACAATCTTCTGTTGAAGTTCCGTTTGCAGGTAATTTGAAGTTGGAAAATGCGCACGTGGTTTACAATTCTGAAGGCAATGGTTTGATTTTGTCTCGCAACTGCGATATCGTAATTGAAGACGATAAAGGAAGAGAAAAATCAAGACACCATGTTCCATATGGTACAAAACTTTTGGTTAAAGAAAACGACAAAGTTAAAAAAGGCCAAAAGATTGCAGAGTGGGATCCGTTTACCGTGCCGGTAATTTCTGAAAAAGCCGGTAAGGCAGAATTGATTGATTTAATTAATAACATTTCTGTAAAAGAAACAGTTGATGAAACAACAGGTATGACTTCTAAGACGGTTATTGACTGGAGATCCGGAGCAAATGCTGCAAACTTGAAACCAAGTATTGTGCTTAAAGATGCAAAAGGAAATCCTGTTATATTTGAT
Source organism: Alphaproteobacteria bacterium (assembly GCA_045590955.1). Taxonomy (GTDB): domain Bacteria; phylum Pseudomonadota; class Alphaproteobacteria; order RF32; family CAG-239; genus JAZNSB01. The sequence continues at coordinate 9,049 of JAZNSB010000055.1, forward strand.
AACGGAAAAGAAGTTAGATATTATTTGTCTGTTGATGCTATTTTGTTGGTTGATAACGGATCTGATGTTAAAGTTGGTGATGTTATTGCCAGAATTCCAAGAGAAAGCTCTAAGACAAAAGATATTACCGGTGGTTTGCCAAGAGTTGCAGAATTGTTTGAGGCTCGCAGACCAAAAGATCAGGCAATTATTGCCGATATTGACGGACAGGTTGACTTTGGAAAAGATTACAAAGCAAAACAGCGTATTGTGATTACTCCAAAGAATGGGGAGCCTATGGAATATTTGGTTCCAAAAGGCAGACACTTGGCCGTTCAAGATGGTGATATTGTTAAAAAAGGTGACTTGTTGGTTGAAGGTATTCCTGCTCCACACGATATTTTGCGTGTATTGGGCGTGGAAGCTTTGGCTGAGTATTTGGTTAAGGAAATTCAAGACGTATATCGTCTGCAAGGTGTGAAGATTAACGATAAGCACATTGAAGTAATTGTTTCTCAAATGCTCAAAAAAGTTGAAGTAACCGTTCCTGGGGCAACAACATTTGTAACCGGAGAACAGGTTGACAGAGATGTGTTTGAAGCAGAAAATGCCAAAACAATTGCCGATGGCGGTCAGCCTGCTGAAGCTACACCGGTATTACTTGGTATTACAAAGGCTTCTTTGCAGACAAAATCATTTATCTCTGCAGCGTCATTCCAAGAAACAACCAGAGTTTTGACAGAAGCAGCAGTTTCTGGCAAGACAGATGTGTTGACCGGATTGAAGGAAAACGTGATTGTGGGTAGATTGATTCCTGCAGGAACAGGTAGCGTTTTGAGATCTTTGAGAAAAGTTGCCGCACAAAATGATAAAGAAATTTTAGCATTGCGTGAGGAAGCTATTCAAAAAAGGTTAGAAGAAACTTCAAATGACTAAAATAAAAAGCTCCGCATGAAAGTGCGGAGCTTTTTTTATAAAAAACCACCGTTAAAAGGTGGTTTTTTGTTGTTATATTTTTTTATATTCTAAAAATACAGGGCGTCTGCCTTCTCTGATGGCTTTGCGTTGGTATTTTGTTTCAACCCAGTCTGACGGAGGATTTTTCCAGTCTGAACCGCAAGAGGCTGTCCAAACAAAGCTTTTGTTATTTCTCAACTGAGATAATGTCCATCTTTTGTATACGGGATGGTCTGTGGCAATTTGCAATATGCCTCCAGGTTTTAGAATTCTGGCCAGCTCTTCAATGTTTTCGTTGTTAATAAAACGTCTGTCGGCATGTCTTTTTTTTGGCCACGGGTCAGGAAAAAGTAAGAAAACTTTATCTATGCTGTTGTTGGGAATTTTTTCAAAAAGAAGGCGGACATCATCACTAAAGACCCTAATGTTATCTGTTCTGCCTTCGGCAAGACAGATGTCTTCCGGAATATCTTTTGTTTCTTTTATTCCCGTTAAAAGATTTAGCAGATTTGCAACGCCGTTTTGAAAAACTTCTGCTCCAATAAACCCTATGTTTGGGTTGTTTTTTGCTATTCCTGCTATGTGTTCCCCGTCTCCGAAACCTATCTCAAGATATATTTTTGCAAAACGAGACTGCAATTCATTAAAACTTTTAAATTGGATGCTTGGCAAAAATTTTTCTAATAGGTGTGATTTTGTTTTTCTTATTTTTCTGCCAACTCTGCGGCCAAAAAATTTAGGATTTTCTATTAACATTGTTATTCTTATTCTGTAGGTTCTTTGTTTTCAAAATCTTCTGTTTCAGATGCTTTGGCGAGTGATTTTATCATTTCTAACATCTGACGAGCAACGGTTCTGTTTTTTATTTTGTAATATGATGTAACCAACTCTCTTGTTTCTGAATTTAGCAAGGGATTGGGAAAATATTCAGATTTTTCTTCTGCAAGATGCAGTTGTTTGGGTGCTTTTAATACAAATCTTCTTGGGCTTTGCTCTTCTACTTCTTTGTTGATATCTTCATAAAAGTAAGAAATTTCTGTATGCAGAATGTTGCTGATATCCCACAATCTGCTTGCTCCAACACGGTTGATTCCTTTTTCATATTTTTGAATTTGTTGGAAAGTGATGCCCAATAAAGAAGCAAGTTTTTCTTGGGTCATGCCCAAAAAATTTCTTCTCAACCTAATGCGGTTTCCAACAAGAATGTCTATTGGATTAGGGTTTTTTTCTTGATCGTTTTCTGGTTTTTGTGTTTTTCTCATGTAGTCCTCGCACAAATAACTTATCAGTAAGACTAAGTTTTTAATGATTAAAAGTCAACTTTTTTCTTAATGAAAAAAATACTATGGTGATTATACATAAAATCAAAATTGGAAAATTTCCATATTGAGAATATGGAGTATAAAAAGATGTTTTGACAGGTAAACTTAAGTCTAGGGATCCTATTTTATTATATTCTATTTTTCCCAAAATTTGTCCGGATGGGGCTATTAATGCACTTATGCCATTATTTGCTACTCTGGCAATAGTAACACCTTCTTCAATGGCTCGCATTTTTGCTGCAGCCAAATGTTGGTACGGGCCGGCAGAATTTCCATACCATCCATCATTGCTTACATTTATGATCCATTCAGGTTTATTGGCTTTATTGATTATTTTGTGCGGAAAGATAATTTCATAACAAACAAGTCCGCCAAAAGGAGGAATGTTGTTTATTTGCATGGTTTTTGGACCTTCTCCTGCTTGAAAATTGCCAATAGGTTGAGTGATGGTTCTTATCCATGAAGGTAGGTGTTTTCTAAACGGAATATATTCGCCAAATGGAACTAAATGGCTTTTATTATACCAATCTTTTACGCCGTCTTTGCCCACGACGATTATTGAATTTGCCGGGTTATATGTGTAATCGGCATTTATTTCATAACGAATACTTCCGGTTACCAAAACAGAGTTTGGGGTAAGAATGTTTTGAATTTTTTGTAAGTGTATTTTATCTAAATCAAGAGGAAACGGACTTGCAGTTTCTCCCCAAATTATAACATCTGCTTTTTGGTTTGGATTTGTTTGTGACATATTGAGATATGTATCAAAGTGTTTTTCCAAGCTTTCTTTATTCCATTTTGTTGTTTGTGGAATGCTGGGTTGCACCATTCTGATTGTGGTATCTGAAAACGGCATTTTTTTATAGTTCTTAAAGCATATTAGACCTGTAGTAATAACAAAAAGGGTAATTGCAGACATGGTAATTAGTGCCAATTTTTTATATTTTTTATTGGCATTGGCAAGCAAAATTGCCGGGCAACAGCTGAATAAAACTAATATAAAACTCAATCCGTAAGTGCCTAAAATAGAAGCACCTTGGGATAAAAACGGAGAAAAAGAAAGGCTTGTTCCAATTAAGTTCCAAGGAAAGCCCGTAAATAAAAATGAGCGTATCCATTCAAATATAACAAACCAAGAAGCAAAGCAAAAAACTTTTGATGTAATGTCTTTGTTGGTTCTGATTAAAAGAGTGGGAAAAGCGGTAAATAGACCAAAAAATAATCCGCTTACTATCGGAACCAACGGATAAAGCAACCCAAATGTTTCTTTTTCTACAAGCAGTGCGTTTCCGATCCAGCTGAAAGAACTTCCATAAAATCCAATGCCGAAAAAGTATCCTAGCAGGAAGCTTTGTTTGTAACTTTTTGAATTAAATTCAAGATATACCAAAAGGCTTAAGCATACAAGTAAAACAGGAAAAACAAAATATGGGGGAAGGGCGTAAGTGCTGATTATTCCCAATGTGAAAGCCGTTAATTTTTTGTGTTTTGCTATAATATCTGGCATGTTTTTAATCTGCATGAGGGTTGGGAATGTTAAAGTGAGCCAAAATATCTGCTTCAATATCTTGCATTATTTTGGCATCTTTTTCTTCTATGTGGTCATAGCCTAAAATATGCAAAACACCATGAACCAGCAAGTGAGCAAAGTGATCTGTAACAGGTTTGTTTTGTTCCAAAGCTTCTTTTTGTAATGTTTCTACTGATACAACAATGTCTCCTAAGGCAATTTGCGGATATATTTTTATTTCTTCATAAAAAAATTCATCATCCATATTGGCAAAAGTCAGCACATTGGTTGGTGTATTTTTATTTCTGAAAGAACTGTTAAGTTCTGTAATTTGTATATCGTTGGTAAGTAGCAAATTTACAGAAAGCTCTTTGTTTGCAGGTAAGTTTGCCAAAGGATGTTTGGAAAAGACATGCTCAAATGCGTAAGATATTTTTTCTTTTGCAAATTTATTTACGCATTTGATTGTCTTTTTCCAACTTTCATCATTTATGATGATGCAAATTTTTACCATTTATGAAATTTCCTTGGCTTTTTTTTCATAAGCTTCAACAATTTTTGCAACCAGTCCATGGCGCACAACATCTGTTGCGCTAAATGTTACGGTGCTTGTGTTCTTGATGCCATGCAATGTTTCTATTGCGTCTTTTAAGCCGGAAAACACTCCGCGAGGAAGGTCTACTTGGCTTAAGTCACCATTTACTACCATGCGAGAGTTTTCTCCCAATCTGGTTAAAAACATTTTCATTTGCATTGGGGTTGTATTTTGAGCTTCATCTAAAATAATGAATGAATTTGACAAAGTTCTACCTCTCATAAATGCAAGCGGAGCAATCTCTATTTCACCGATTTCAAGTTTTTTATCAACGGCTTCTGCAGGTAACATTTCATACAAGGCATCATACAAAGGTCTTAAATAAGGGTCTACCTTATCTTTTAAATCTCCAGGCAAAAATCCAAGATTTTCACCTGCTTCTACAGCTGGTCTGGAGAGGATGATTTTATCTATTTTGCCCTCTAACATCATAGATACGGCCAAAGCTACTGCTAAATATGTTTTACCTGTGCCGGCAGGACCAAGACCAAACACCAGTTCATTATCCATCATTTGTTGAATATATTCTGCTTGGGTTGCAGAACGAGGATATATGTGTCTTTTTTTGGTTTTTAATACAATATCATTTAAATTTTCAGGAGTGATTTTGCAAGAAGTGTCTCCGCAAATTCTGATGGCAGCTTTTACCTCTTCTTCTCCAATGGTAATACCTTTGCTGGCTTTTTGTGTTAAAGTTTCAATAGCTTTCTTTGCCAGTTCAACTTTTGTTTCTTCTCCTTTTAAGAGAATTTCATTTCCAAAAAAACTAATGTTTAACCCAAGAGTATTTTCCAACAATTTTAAATTGCTGTCTTGAGGGCCTAAAAGTTGTTGAATGATGGGATTGTTAAATAATTGTATTTTTTCTTCTTTCATTTATTTTGCCTTTCCGCTTAAGGAGTTTGGTGTTGCTCCTGTTATTTGTATTTCTATTATCTTATTTAAAAAACTTTTATCAAGAGTTGCGTGTAAATTTTGCATATACGGAGTTCTGCCCAGAAGTTGCCCTTGGTGTCTGCCGGCACTTTCAAACAATACGGGCATGGTTTTACCAATGCAAGACAGGTTGAACTTATGTTGGTAGTCAAATAAAAGTTCTTGTAGTGTTTGTAGGCGTTCATCTTTTATATGCTCAGGCACTTGATCTTTCATTACAGCTGCGGGAGTGCCCGGTCTTTTTGAGTATTTGAAAGAAAATGCCTGTATAAACTTAACTTCGTTAACAATGTTTAGTGTGTCTTTGAAGTCAGCGTCTGTTTCAGACGGAAAACCTACAATAAAGTCTGATGACATGCCAATGTTGGGATTTGCCTTTTTTAGTTTTTCAATAATTTTAAGGTAATCTCCGGAAGTATGTCTTCTGTTCATGGCTTTTAAAATTTTATCTGAACCGGACTGTATGGGAAGATGCAAATAGGGCATAAGTTTTGCCAAATCTTTATGACAAGCAATTAAATCATCATCCATATCTGCAGGGTATGATGTGGTGTATCTTAATCTTTTTAGCCCATCTATTTTTGCAAGTTCTTGTAATAAATATGCCAAGTTACGTTCTTTACCGGAAGAATCTTCTCCATGGTAAGAGTTTACATTTTGTCCGAGCAGATTTATTTCTACTGTTCCTTGTTCAACCAGTCTTTTTGCTTCTTCTAAAACACTTGCTACAGGGCGAGAGTATTCAGCGCCTCTGGTATATGGAACAACGCAATATGTACAGAAATTGTCACATCCTTCCTGTATTGCTAAATATGAGCATCCGCCTGAAGATTTTACCAAAGGCAAAAAGTCAAATTTTGCTTCGGCAGGAAATTCTGTATCTATAGTTTTCTTTTGTTCATTAAGTGCCTTTTCAATTATTTGCGGCAATCTATGATAGGTCAGTGGTCCGGTTGCAAAATCTATGAAATTTGAACGCTTAAAAATTTGTTCATCTTCAGCTTGAACAACACACCCGACAATGCCAACAAGTGTTTTTTTGCCTTGCAATAAGCGCTCTTGTTTTATTTTATTGTATCGGCCAAGGTCGGAAAAAACTTTTTCCGTGGCTTTCTCTCTGATATGGCAGGTGTTGAAAATTACGATGTCTGCCAAGGCAATATCTTCTGTGGCACAAAAGCCCATTTTTTCTAAAATGGAGCCTATGCGTTGCGAATCGTAAACATTCATTTGGCATCCGAATGTTTTTATGTAATAGTATTTTGTGTCTTTCAATGTATTTCCCTTTTTGCATATTGTAGAGGATTTTCTGCAGAATTAAAAGACTTTTTTTGTGTTGTCCCTTTTTTATTGAAAATTAACTAATTTCAGGTATAATATAAGCATGTAATAAATTAGGAGATTTTGATTATGGAATATGGTGATTTTTTAGAACATATGAATGATAGGGAAGTTTTTATTTTCTTGAAAATTTTAGCACAATTGGCAAGCTCTGACGGACAACTTCAACAAGAGGAAAAAGAGTTTATTCAGATGGTTGCTCGATCATATGGAATTGAAGGTGAAAAGTTGCAACAATTGCTGATGTCTGAAGATGAAGAAGAAGTTGTAAAAATAGCTGCAGAAATAACAAACAGAAAAGTAGCTTTGCAAATTATAAAAGAAATGTGTTTGTTGGCACACTCTGATGAAAATTTGAGCGAAAAAGAAACTCTTTTGATTGGAAAAGTTGCAAAAGCAATGAATGTGGAATTGGAAAAAGTAGCTCAAATCAGTCAATGGGTGATTGATAGAATTATTTGGTTGGAACAAGCAAAAATAATTTTTGAAGAAGAATAATCAGTGTCGTGAGGAAAAAATGTCTGAGCAACAAAAAATAAAATCAATTTGCGATGTTTTGGCAAAATCAATGCCTGATCTTAATGATAAGGCAAGGGAAGAATTGGCTAAAAAAATTGTTGCAAAAGAATATGATTCCAGAATATCTGAAAATTTGAAGTTGTCAGATGTTTCTGACAAGATTGCAGAATCTTACATTAAACATCATAGACTGGAAGATACAACCGAAATATCAAAGGCATGTGGCGCAACAGCTACTGTTGTTGAGGAAATGAACGATGGACACGTTAGTCCACGTGATTTGGAAACTAAAAACAGACTTCACGCCCATCTTTCTGAAAGAATTGATATGCTTGAACAATGTATTGCAATGTATAAATACAGCAATAATCCAAAAGCCAGAAAGATGTATAAAGAGTTGGAAGCAAAAATGATTGCCATGAAAAAGATTTTGCTTATCTTAAAAGTTTCTACAAAATCACAAGTTGACCCAAGACCGGGAAAGGAAAAAGAAAGAAAATACAAAAAGGCTTTTTATTTGGCAATGTTGAAGGCTTGGGAAAACGGAAAAACAGTTCCTCAAAAGCTTGAACAACGTTTGGGAATTATTACACAAAGTATGATGACGGAAAGTGTTGCGGAAGCAATGGTACAACAACGGTTGCAAAAGAATAAAAAGTCTCCACGAGAAATGATTGCTGCTTTAAGGGGACTTTCTAATGATGCTGAAAAAGTGCATATTCCGGAAGAGCTTGAAAAAAAATATACAGATAGGGTGTTGTTTGCACTTGCAAACACTCAAAACAGTGTTACTATGTAGCAAATAAAAATTTTAGGAGAATTTACAATGGGAATTTTTGAACCGTTTTTATATGTTATTGGATTGTTGGTTAGTTTGTATTTGAAGGTTGTGGTAGTTCAAATAGTGCTTTATTGGTTGATTCGTTTCAAGATATTGGAAGCTGATAATAAGTATTCACAAAAAACAATGGAAATTTTAGATAAGGTTACACAGCCGGTTTATAAGAAAATTGGTGAAAAGATACCCCCATTTAACGGAATTGATTTTTCACCGTTTATTTTGGTTTTGGCTTTAATCTTTTTAGGAAGATTAATTTATCGCCTTTCTGAAATGGTAATGTAAAACTGAAATGTTTGATGAAAAAGAAAATGGCGTTTTAGTAAGAGTTAGGATAATTCCTAACTCTTCTTGTAAGCAAATATGCGGTTTATATGAAGATGCTAACAATGTTAGGTTTTTAAAGATCAAAATTTGTTCTGCACCGGAAAACGGAAAAGCTAATGCGGAAGTGCAAACCTTTTTGGCTAAAACATTAAAATGTGCAAAGTCTGAAGTGCGGATTGTAAGTGGACATAAAGATAGAGTCAAAAATATATTGATTGAAGGTGAAACAAAGCTGTTGGCGCAAAAATTAAATGCGTTGTTGGGAGATTAAAATAATGCAAGATAAATTATTAAACGGAAAAGCTTTTAGTGAAGAAGTTAAAAAGCAAATTGCAGAAAAAATTTGCAATTTGAATATAAAACCAAAGCTTGCCATTATTTTAATCGGAGATGATGAAGCAAGTAAAGTGTATGTGCGTAACAAAGAAAAAGCGGCGGCCCAAGTGGGAATAGAATGTGAGGTTTTTGCACTGGGTAAAGACTGTACAGAACATGGT
>JAZNSB010000056.1:0-3010 GCA_045590955.1 Alphaproteobacteria bacterium
TTATTCCCAATTTTTCTGCAAATTGGAGTAATGTTTGTTGTTGTTTTTCCGTTAAATTACGCAATTCCACCAACTGGCGATCATGCAATCTTTTCAATTGCCTAATCGCCTTTAATTGATGAAATTTTATCTTATCAAACATTTTTACCTACAAATTAAAACATATTATCTGTAATGGTATTTTCATCGCCTTCTGTTATTTTTTCTGCAGAAACTTCATTTTGATCAGAAATTTCAGATGTCTCTTGAGTAATATTATCATCTTCCAGTTCTTCTTCATCTGCCACATCTGCATCAAGCCATGTAACACTAACAACCTTTTCATCATCTGCAGTTCTAAACAGTATCACACCTTGAGTTTTTCTTCCGGCAATTCTAATATCTTCCACCGGCATTCTTATTAATTTTCCGCCGTCTGTCACCATCATAATTTGGTTATCATCTTCAATTGGGAAAGAGCTGATAACTTCTTTATTTCTTGGAGACATTTCCATATTAGCAATACCCTGTCCTCCTCTTCCGGTTACTCTGTATTCATAAGAAGAAGAGCGTTTTCCATAACCGGTAATGGTCACAGTCAAAATAAATTGTTCTTCTTCTTTCATTTTTTCAAACTGTTCCGGTGTCAGCAAATTAAGCATTCCTGTTTCCTGAGCTGTCACTTGTCTGTTTTGCTCTGCAGATAAACTCTTCATTGCTGAAGAAACCTTAAAGTATTCTTCTCTTTGTTCTGTGGTTGCATCTGAGTGTTTTAAGATTGACATAGATATCACTTTATCTTTTGGAGCAAGCTTAATGCCTCTCACACCAACAGAGTTTCTTCCTGAGAACACTCTAATGTCTGTAACCGGGAATCTGATACTTTTACCCAGCTTAGATGCCAACATAACATCTTCATTTTCGTTACAAATTCTAACGTTCACAAGTTTATCGCCTTCATCAAGCTTCATTGCAATTTTTCCGTTAGATTGAACATTTACAAAATCCATCAAAGAGTTTCTTCTGACAGTTCCTTGAGAAGTTGCAAACATAATATACATATTTTTGCACTCTTGCTCATTTTCCGGCAATTTCATAACAGTTGTAATTGTTTCGCCTTCATCAAGCGGCAACAGGTTAATGAAAGGTCTTCCTTTAGATGTTGGAGATCCCAAAGGCAGTTTATATACCTTCATTTTATACACCAAACCTTTTGAAGAGAAGAACAACACAGGTGTATGGGTAGAAGCCACAAACAATCTTGAAACAAAATCTTCTTCTTTTGTTGCCATACCGGCTCTGCCTTTTCCACCTCTTTTTTGAGCTTTATAAGCATTTAAGGGCACACGTTTAATATAACCGGCATCACTAACGGTCACCACCATTTCTTCTCTTTGAATTAAAGATTCAATATCTTGTTCAAATTCCAAATCTTCAATTGCGGTTTTTCTTGGTGTTGCATATTCATCTTTTATAGCCACAAATTCATCACGCATAATTGCATACAATTTTTCTCTTGAAGCCAATACAGACAAACATTCTTTAATTTCATCACCCAACGAAGTAAGTTCGGCATGAATTTTATCTCTTTCCAAACCGGTTAATCTGTGCAATTTAAGGTCCAATATGGCTTTTGCCTGATTTTCAGACAATTTATATTCACCATTTTCCACTTTTCTGTCCGGTTCATCAATAAGCATTACCAGAGGTTCAACTTCTTTTGCCGGCCAAGATTTTGCCAACAATTGTTCTTTTGCCACTTGGGGATTTTCTGCTGTTTTAATAAGTTCAATTACCGGATCCAAATTTTCTACGGCAATTGCCAAACCAACCAAAGTATGAGCTCTGTCTCTTGCTTTATTGAGCTCATATATGGTTCTTCTTCTTATAACTTCTTCTCTAAACTCTACAAAGGCACTAATAATATCACGCAAAGTCATCATCATTGGTCTTCCGTGATTAATTGCCAACATATTCATGCCAAAACTTGTCTGTAACGGCGTAAATTTATATAGCTGGTTCAGCACCACATCTGCCTGCACGTCTTTTTTAAGCTCAACAACCACTCTAACACCATGACGGTCAGATTCATCTCTTATGTCGGAAATTCCTTCAATTTTCTTTTCTCTTACAAGCTCTGCAATTTTTTGCACCAATACAGATTTATTAACCTGATACGGAATTTCATGAACAATAATGGCAGATTTATCTTTTTTAGATTCTTCCACTGTGCATTTTGCACGCATCATCACAGAACCACGACCTGTCAAATATGCAGATTTTGCACCTGAATAACCCAAAATAAGGCCACCTGTCGGAAAATCCGGTCCCGGCACAATTTTAATAAGATCTTCGGCAGAAATCTCCGGATTATCAATATATGCACAACAAGCATCCAATACTTCTCCAAGGTTGTGCGGAGCAATGTTGGTTGCCATACCCACGGCAATTCCGTTTGTTCCGTTAATCAACAAGTTTGGAAATCTTGCCGGCAATACTGTCGGTTCTTGAACGGTTTCATCATAGTTTGGCATAAAGTCCACTGTTTCTTTATCCAAATCATCCAACATGCTTTCTGCCACTTTTGCCATTCTTGCTTCTGTATAACGCATTGCGGCAGCACTGTCACCATCCATAGAACCAAAGTTTCCCTGTCCGTCAATTAAAGGCAGACGCATAGAAAAATCCTGTGCCATTCTAACCATGGCATCATAAACTGAAGAATCACCGTGAGGGTGATATTTACCGAGCACTTCACCCACAATACGTGCAGATTTTTTATATGGATGAGAATGATCAAAATTATTTTCATGCATTGCAAACAAAATGCGGCGATGCACCGGTTTTAATCCATCTCTGACATCTGGCAATGCACGAGAAACAATCACACTCATTGCATAGTCCAAATAGCAACTACGCATTTCATCGGTAATCCATACCGGAGATATATCTTCACTAGTATTAACCATTGCCAAATTTTGATTTTCTTCAGTCACTTTTTTATCCTCATTATTTTTCTATTTTAAAACTA
>JAZNSB010000057.1:0-13233 GCA_045590955.1 Alphaproteobacteria bacterium
TCCAAAGTTGATGAATTGTTAGAAGCAATAATAGAGAATGCTTATGATATCAACAATGGTTATGATGAATTATATGGTAAAATTAATTAGCACAAAACAACAAAAAAACAGTCCTAAGCATTAAGCTCAGAACTGTTTAACTTTAGATAAATAAATTATTCAACTTTTAAGGATAATACGGGTCGGATAAAAGCTCTTCTTGTTTTATGCAAGCTATTTACAAATCCACCTTCAAAAGCTAAACACTTTGCATAAAAGCTAGGATGTGTTTCACAAGCCCAATACGAGAATTGACGACATCTTTTTCCAATCAATTTAAAGCTTTCCTCTACAAGACTATAGTGTTTTTTAATCTCACTTAATTGATGAATATTATACCATACAATTTCTTCATTTTGTTTCAACTGATATGGAAATTGCTCTATATACTTTTTAGCTCCAAACCAATCTGTAAACTGCTCATGATTTTCAGACAACTCTGATGCCGTTAAATCTCCATAGACAACACCATCTTTAGCCAGCTCAACAATAGCTTTGATTTTTTTATCAGGCACTCTTTCAAACGAGAAAGTGTCATCTTCATACCAAAACATTCCCTTTTTGACTTGCTTAATGTCAATGTTAGTTTTAGCTTCCATAATTATAAAATTTTAGTTTAACATAATAATCACTTTGTAGCTTAATATTTACCATATTTTATAATTTTTGCAACAAAAAATCCCCGCAAATGCGAGGATGAAAGATTGGTGCTCTGGAAAGAATTGCTAAGTAAAAACAAGCAATGCTCTGCTTGTTTTTGTCTGCAAAATCTTGGAAAACATTGTCGAGTAAGGGAGATTTTTTCGAACCGAAACGAGACTATGTTCCCAAGTGATAGTCCTTTGCATAATTTTAAGGGATTTTGAAAAAATGACCTTAAATTATGCCGGAGCACAAAAAATCCCCGCAAATGCGAGGATGAAAGATTGGTGCTCTGGAAAGGACTTGAACCTTCACGAGAATTCTCTCACAAGTACCTGAAACTTGCGCGTCTACCAATTCCGCCACCAGAGCAAGTATTGATTGATATATAACCAAATAATAAAAATTTGCAAGCAAAAAATAAAACAGATTCTCTTGATTTGTATAAAAAAATGCATATAATAAAGCTGTGATATAAACACAACTCTTTATGAAAGGGGGTTTTAGATGCAACAAATATCATTATCAGAAAAAACACTCAAAATTCAGCATGCCCAACTGGAAGACGCCATCAGAATAGAAGAAGAACACGTATGGAAAGACATGCAAAAAATAGAACAGCTAAAGAAAGAAAAGCTTAAGAAAAAAGACCAATTACTCAGAATTTCTACCACCGGATATTAAAAACAAACATCCTCCGGCTTACACATATAGCGTTAAATTCAAAACACAAAAAACCTCCCCTTAAATCCGGGGGAGGTTTTTTTCTGTCTTTATTATTAATATCTTCTATTTTCCAATGTTAAGGTCTGCACTGTCTCTCACAGTTGTTACAGTAGTGTATGCACACATAGGAATCCTACTACTTACACAATGATTTGTCATAGCTCCTTCTGTTATATCACACCACTTACAAGACAAGCTTGTAGCGGCAGAAGATCCGGAGGCTTCACAACATTCCTTGCTTAAATCTTCGCAGCCCGTTGCATTGTTAAATTCACTGGCACAGGCATATCCACCACCTTGTGTTGGTTTTTGGGAACAAGAGATCGTTATAGTACCACCTGATTTGGAGTAGTTGGCTTGATAATTAGAGTTTTTACAAACTGCTTGACAGTTTTCAGGACGAACCTCGGATACAGTATTATCATCTTTATTTATCTTATAACAGCCTTCAAATTGTATGCCACATTTTTCTCCAGTGTCATAACCGTCACAGCTCTTACATTCACTTTCATTTCTGGCTCCTGTCGTCTCTGTGTATGTTCCAACATCGCAGGCGAGACAGTAAGCTTTGTCGTCATTTGTATATCCGTAAGTATGCTTCGGACAGTCTGAGCATTGTTTAGATCCTTCTTCGGAAGTCTGCCCTTGGTCGCATGAGGAACATTCTGTTTGTGGTTGCCCTGATGGTGAGTAAGTACCTGCCGGACATGTTAGGCAATAAGATTGTCCTTCGCTGTCTTGATATTTTCCTCCATTACACTGAGTTCTTGAACCGTTGCTGCATTTGTATCCTGCCTCACATTTTTTACACCCTACAACATCATCTTTATAGTAACCGTCAGGGCAAGATCCTACACCAACGTATGATGCTCCTGTAGCAGGATTATATCCTCTTGTTGTTCCATCTGTTGGTTGGAAACAAGCCTTAGAGAAAGGTCTTTCTAAGGACAAGACATAGCCCTCTGTACACCTTGGATAATAGCTGTAGGTACATACGACTTGATGTTTCCAATCACAACGACTAGCTATATGTGCCACGTACCCTTTGGTTCCCCACCACTTATATTCGTCGTCGCTTGGAGCAGTATTGGATGTCCATAATGCATAATCAGTGTCAAATCCTATTTGTTGCGTTTTACTAGCTATAAATTTGGGCAATGTGTAGTTAAAATTTGATACACTGAGATTTTTGCATTTTCCCTTAAGAGTAAAATTATTCGAATCAATTTCGCTGTTTATGATACCTGTTAAGGAGTACCCGTACGTAGAGTTATCTGGTAATAATTTATCAACAGATGATGTCGGGGTGAGACCTTGCCCCCAGAACGCACACGAGTTGTCTCTAATCCTTTTAGATTCAGTAAGTGCATAGACATAGCCAGTTCCATTATGTGCTGCGGCTAAATGGGAGCTTACGTCATAAATTTTTCCTATTATATTCACATAAGAGGATGTAGAGTAAGTTCCTATATTGTTGAAGTAAGTTATGTTAACAGGGCCGCATTGACCGTTCGCATACAAGAAGTTGTCTTTTTTACATTTTGTTGCTGTCGTAGGAACATCAGTGTCGTTGACGCTTAAATAGTATGCAACATAAGGTTGACAATACTTCCAATTAGGCGCTTTGTCCATAACAGTTGCAGAATTTGTCGGGCATGTATTTCTACCTGCAATGTCTCCGCTTGTCGGCACCACAGAAACACCTCCCGGACAATAATGACCGCCGGTTTGGTTTGTGGAGGTCGTGCTCCATCCTTCACAATAGAGTAAACTTATCTTCTCTGGATATTGTTTTGCATACCAACCTTGTGGTGTTTTGCAGTCTTTAAGTTCATCTACGCCTTCAGCATAGTCATCAAGTGAGGTTGCATTTGATACATAAGAAGCTTTTGACCAAATGTTTCCCCAACCACTATCTTGTCCTCTTGGGCATTCTTGTCTTGGTTTTTCTGCACTACCGGTGCCTGCCGGACAGTAATAATACTTTTTTTCTTTTCTGGCATCGCCAGTAAGTGATTCTCCGGCAAAAGCAACCATCCAAGTATAATCATTCCCTGTTGGTCTTGCATTAGCATTACAAGGGATGAGTTTGGTTTCATCCATACCTGTGTTCGGGCACCAGTAACCTGCGGGACAAGGTGTCGGTTCAATGTTACCTACTATTGCATCTTCAGCCAGAGTAGGGCAATAGAAACCGGCTTCACAATCTGTTGGGGTTTTGTTACCACCATTTTCAATATTCTCTTTAGCTTCATCACTTATGTTCTGACCAGTTGGATCAGGGCAATATGTACCTGCACCACAAGGTTTACACTTTCTTCCGTCGTCGGAATAAGTACCTGCATCACAAGGTTCGCATGCGTCTGCGTTTGCATTTGGTGCAGTTCCCGGTTTGCATCTAGTCAGACCGTCCTTTACAGGTTTTTCTACAAGATCAGTAGGCGTAGCATTAGCAGATAGGGCAATATTTTCACCGGTAAGAATACAAGACAGACCAGCCTTATTATCTGACAATGTATCTGTTGGGCCAAATGTTGCATTGTTACAGCGATTGTTATCCGGATTATTCCAACAATCTGTTATGTAATATGGATCTGCTGAGTAACACCCGGTTTTTGGTTGCAAGATTGCATAACTTCCTTCTGGACAAGCATAACCTGCCGGACAATCAATAAGTTGTGGGTCTTGTCGCAACCAACCTTCAATGTTGTAAAATTGCTCAGAAACTGGTCCCTCGCTTGTATGCCCGTTTATCACTAACAGTTGACCTGCTTTTTTAGCTATACAGTCTGTAGCCACCGGATATCTACCAGCTGTACCTGCCAATTCTGTGCCTTTAGGACAAGATTCCCATCTGAAGCAGTATTGAGAGGTTCCAGCTTCAACATCCAGCTTATATCCTGCATACAAATGATTTCTAAACATATCTGTTTTTGGCTCTGATACAGTTGGCTGAGAAAAGTTACCAGGACAGGTGCATTGCGTGTACCATGTTTCTTCATCTTCTGTTCCTTCTTTACATGTGCTTGAGTTTCCAGTAGGGGTGGCATCATTATTACAATTGTCTTCATTATAAGGGTATTCTTTTCCGGGACTGCATATACACAAATCAGCAGAATCTGCGCCTCCTTCCTCGGTAGTAGTAATGTCCTCGTCACCGCAACTTATAGGCTCGGTAATACCTTTGTCTACTGTTATGTAATCTGCATTTGTTTCTACATCTTTTGTACTAGTATTGAACTGATCATAGGACTCAGAGGCTATAGTTCCTGTTTGTTCCGGACAATATGAGCCTATCGGACAAGCTTTGCAAATTGTTCTTTCATTCTCTGTGGTTTGATATGTGCCATTATGACAAGCTTCACAATTGGTGTATCCGTCATTTTTCTTTGTATCCGGATCTGGCGCGGTTCCTTCCGGACAATCTATCGGTTTTACAATACCTTCGTCCGGACATACTTTGTTAAGAGCCTCTCCCGTTCCACAAGGAATACAAGCACTTTGACCTATACTATTTTGGAAAGTACCGGCTTTGCAGATGGTTGGCTTGACATTACCCCAACCAAAGTCAGTACTTTCAGCTCCTTCATGTTTATTCTTTGGGTCCGGACATTCGTTACCTGCAGGGCAAGGTTTGCATTTTTCTTGACCTTCCTCATCTTGATAAAACTTTGCACCACAAAGTTCGCATACTGATTGACCTGCTTTAAGTTGGGAAGTACCCTTTGGGCAAAGTTTAGGATCTGTTATGTTATCGCGAAGATGAGCTCCTTCTTTGCAATATGTACCGGCTGGGCATGGTTCCGGAGTTTGACTGTCTGCAGCTATCCATGCATAACCGCCATCATTTAGACATTCATCTAATGAAGATGCAGTAGCTGTTTCATCTTGCACTTTGGTATGAGAGCCTGTCGGGCAACTGATAACGGCAGAGTTACCGGTAATTTCTACATCATTACTAAGTGTTGTTGTTTGAGTATTGTCAGCACCTTTTACAGGTTCCGGACAGTAATTGTTTTGTCCGCAGGCAGTTTGGTCAACGTTACCTACTGTTGCGCCTTCTGCTGGAGCAGGACAATAATACCCTGCGCCACAAACCGTTGGTGTTTCCGTGTTTGTACTATCACAGTAAGTACCTGCACCACAAGGTTTGCAAGTGCTTTGATTTGTCTCATCTTGGTAAGTACCTTCCTGACATGATTGCATTGTTGTTTCAGTAGTGCCTTCTGTTGGGCAGTAATGACCTTTTTCACAAGGCTGGCAACCGTTTTGTTCAAATTTGTTATCATCATCTGGACGATACATACCTGCAGGGCAAATACAATCGTCTATATTGTCTGAGCCTTCGTCTTTGGTATATGAGTTTGTTGGACAAGCTTTACATTCATATTTACCTGTCTCATCTTGATAAGTATCTTTAGGACAAGGTACTTTACCTGTGTAAGTATTTCCAAGACCAGGATTGTAAACACACTTGTGTCCCGGTTCACAAGCCGCACAAAAGTTCTTTGCTACTTCTTTGTTTTTATCCCTCATATCTTCATATAAGTAGTCTTCGGATTGCTTGTACTCTTCGTTACCCCATGTCGGCATATAATTCGTCCAATCTCCATAATAATCATCCTGATTATCATTTTCTTTTACATAGTATCCGTCTTTACAAGCCGTGATGTTACAGAAATATGATCCTTCGTGAAGAATTCTTTCATATGAACCAGGTGCAACGTTGTCACCTATGTTTATACAATCTACACATTGATAGCATCTTCCGATTATTGTATCGCCCTTGCCTGTTATTATACCGGTTAATCTTGAAACTTGTTTGGTAACAGAACATTCTGCAGTGCTTTGGTGACCATCATCACATTTATATGAACTGTATCTGATATTGCCTTCCAATACACACTCTCCTCCTTCAGTTCCGTCTGAACAAGCTAGTGCAGGTAAGGCAGCTCCTAAGCAATTGCCATCATGATATGGACATTTTTCTGCGTTACAACCAATAATCTCTGTGCATCCAACGTATGTTGTCTCTCCTTTGAAACATGTTTGATACTGTTTCTTTCCGTTGCCACAATCAATATTATCGCTTGAAGTATTTTCGCTCGGATCAGAACAATTACATGCCGCATAAATGGGTTGCAAACATGGTTGTAAATTGCCGTTTGCGTCACTGGAACGATATATGTGTTCCAACGTGGCCGTAGCACCTATAGAGTTGCAGTTCTCTGATGTAAATACATTTTCCCCTGTTTGGTTACAGATATTGTCATTAATCGGTTCGCATTTTGCGTATTCTAAAGTGGTTTCTACTCCATTTTCTACTTTTTTAACTTTAGTTACGGCACTTAGTTTGCTTCCGCCGATTAAAATAGCTCCTTCATAATCAGCCTTTACATCCCCATTTTCACCATAATATTCTGCGGCATTGGTTTCTTTTACTTTGCCGTCTTTTAATAAAGCAATTTTACAGTTGCTTGCTTCAAATCCTTCTTTTACGTTGTTTAGAAGTGTGACATCTGTCCCAACTTCAGCAACTGTTGCGCATTTGCCATCAGCGCCTTTTTCTAAACACTCTGTTGTTATATTTTTTAATAGAACATCTTCTCCTTCAACAATCTGATAATAAACCCCTTTGTTTATAACAGGAACTGCACAGAAAGCTTGTTGAGTTACATCAGCGCTCCATGTTTCATAATCTGTAGCACAAGCTTTGCAAGAGCCGTCTACTTTATAATATCCATCATTGCATACGCATGCGTCAGCAGATTCTGATTTTGTGCCTTCTGTATGGGTGTTTGCCGGACATTGTTTACATTTGCCTTGTCCTGTCTCATCTTGATAAGTATTTATCGGACATTCTTGCTTCCCGTCTGATCCGCATGAGAATCCTTTTTCACAGGATTGACAAGAATTAAGACCACCCTCTTCAGTTGCATCTGCTACATAAAATCCTGTTTTACAAGAAGTGATTACACAATTACAAGCATCTTGACCTGCAGAGCAGTCTTTTTCTATGGTTAGAGCATTGGCTATTCCATCATTCTTGCACGGTTCACAAGAATAACAAACCGGGGTTTTATTTTTGTCTGCATCTGTGTAATAACCGGAAGGTCTTGCAACTTTGTTTGTCTCATTACATGCAGGTGCTGTCATGCTACCTGTTTCGCAAACATAACTTGAGTATCTAACATTGCCATCACTTGTGCAAGGTGTCTCTTTTGTTCCGCAAAGATTACCAACTTTTGCCGTGCCGGTAAGGTTCGTTTCATCATAAATACATGTATCTGCAACACATCCTACTATCTGTTGGCAACCTTTAAGTGTTTGATCTCCAATTTCACATGTGTCGTATGATGTATGGCCATCTTGACAAGTGTCTTGATTATCAATTGAACATTCACATGTTGCATATATTTCTGTTGAACATAATTTTAAGCTACCGTCATTGCCACTTTCATAATATGGGTTGGATATATTGGCCGTAGCACCTATAGATTTGCAGTTCTCTGATGTAAATACATTGTTTCCTTTTTCTTGGTTACAGATATTGTCCTCAATCGGTTTGCATTTTGCGTATGTAAAGACCGTTGTGGTGTTGTTTGCAACATATATAACCTTGGCTTCGCTTTCCGCATCATACTTGCTTCCACCAAGCAAGATAGCACCCTCATAAACAGCCTTTACAGATCCATTTCCATCATAATATTCTGCGGCATTGGTTTCTATTACTTTGCCGTCTTTTAATAAACGAACATTACAATCTTTTGCTTTAAGATCCTTATACAAGCCTGTTGACTCTTTGTCCTTAGTGTTTCGTGCAACAACTTTGGTTTTCGTACATTCTGTTTTGTCTTCACTTACCTCAATACATTCTTCGGTTGCACCAAGTAGTTCTACAGGGCAGTTTGCCTCGTCTTCACAGTAATAATAGTGACTTAAAGCTTCACATTTGCATTTGGATGTTGAGGTGTCTAATGAACAACCGACAGGATCACATATTTGAACACATTTTCCGTTTGTTCCGTCTTCATTACCTGCAGCCATGTATCCTTCTTGGCAGGCATCTGGTTTACAAGGTATTTCTTTGCTCCAAATTGTGACTTTATCTTGATTCGGGATATTGCAGGTTACGCAATCGCTTTGTCTTGTTGTCCCGTTTGAATTTGTAGTTTTTCCTCCTCCACATGATGTGCATTCAGATGTAAATGTGCCGTCTTCATTGTATGTATCATCATCTGACTTATATGTTCCGATAGGACATGCAATACAACTGTTTCCTTCTCTGTAATATCCTGGGTTACATACATAACAGTTATTTGCAACGGTGTGCGGTTTTTCTGAATTACCTTCAAGAGCTATGTTAATGTGTGTGATACATGTAGTAGCCTTTGCATTTGCACTTGAAGGTATGTTGACACACTCTTTTGTTGATGCATCCCAGTATCCAGTATCACAATTACATCCTTCCAAATACCATGTGGTTTCAGGAGTTTGACATCCTCTATCATCCAGAATATATCCTCCTTTTGCACAAGGATATAAATATCCTTTTTCGCTGCAATTATTGGATACACATTCTTTTCCGTTCCATGTATATCCTTGTTTACATTCACACATTCTGTAGTATGTTTCAGTTACAGTGTCATTTAATGAATTGTTTTGAATCTTTATAATTTGATAAGCTGTTCCGCTGCGAACACTTCCGATACCTTTCGCAGTAGTTTCGCTTTCTTCACAGGTAAACAATACTTCGGTGTTTGGCTTACAGTTTGAATATAAAGTTGTTTGCACTGCATTTATTCTGCATTCGCCAATCCGTTCACCCGAATATAGTTTGATTTCTTTTCCGTCAACAACAATGGTCTGATTAATATCACATTTTGTATATATATGTTGTTCTATAGACGGTGGAATTGATATTACTTCTCCATTAACTTCTTTTGTTTCATCAGGAAGAAATGTAAGTCCTTCAGGAACATAAACGTCATTGGTTGCTTTTGTAAACATGTTACACATGCAGGTTCCTTGGCCATCTCCTCCTATGGTATGACAAACTTGTCCGTTATCGGTGTCACACAAGAAATTGCCGCAAATTGCATTATTAGTTCCTGTTGCTTTACATTCTTCTTGACTGCCGGAAGGATTTGCAGAATGAGATATGGTTTGGCAAGTGGTCTTACAATATGCTTCTGTTGAGGTACATGGTGGAACACAAGCATTTTCTGCTTGGTTTGGGACCGTTCCGTCTTTACATTGTGTTTTAAGAACACATTCATTTGTTCCGGCATCATCCATGCAGAATTCATTACAAAATTCTGTATCGTGATCAACCGTTATTTCCCTACATTCACATCTTTGGGTGTTAGTGTTGTAGTATTTGTATTTTCCACATTTGCGAGCTTCTACACATATTTTTTGACCTTCTGAGTTTTCACACCATTTTACGCATTCGGAATCGCCAGAATCATTGTCAAAGTGTCCATAACTAACACCTTCATTCTCACAACCACAACCAACAGCCCATGTTCCGCGGTGATCTACACACGTTTCACCGGTAAGAACAGCTCCTGTGGCTTCACAAGTTGATTTACTGTGCTCAAATTTGGTTGAGCATATACATTCTTTAAATAGGTCAATATCTACTTTTTGTTCTACACCATCTTTATCTTTTTTTGTAACTTTTCCAACATAAGGGCACCTGGTTGCTGTGTCAAAAGTTTTGTCTCCCGGACACTGTGTGGCTCTTGGACCATATTTATAGTTCATTCTTAAACATTTAGAGTATGCCTCGGTCGCTTTTACAGCATTATCGCTTTTGCCTCCCTGTGTTTTTGGTTTGAAAGTAACCTCTTCTTGTGTATCGTCAGAAGTGGTAATCATTTTTGCTCCACGTGCATAAACATATCCTGAATACAGAGCTGCCGCACAAATAATTGCTAAAAATATTTTTTTCATGGTGCCTCCTTTAGGCTGGTGTGTGTAGAACGTTCTTTTAAGAAATACGCAGTAACGATTCGGACATACGTATCCCTTGATTATAGTACTTTACCCTAAAACCTATACCTTTTCAAGTTAAAATTATGTTAAATTTTTGTAACATTTCATTTTTTTTTGAAAAAAAAGTTGCGTATTAAAAAAAGCTGTGTTACAAGGGGCTTAATTTAATCAATTTATGTTTCCGAAGGGAGGGGAGTTAAGTGGTTCAAGTAATCGTTTCAGGTAATGACGTTGGTCAATCTTTGAAAGTGTTGAAAAAGAAAATGCAAAGAGAAGGCATCTTTAGAGAAATGAAACTTCGTCGTCATAATGAAACAGGGTCTGAAAAAACAGCACGCCGCAAAGCAGAGGCTGTTAGACGTGCAAGAAAAGCCCTGAGAAAACGTTTGGAAACAGAGGGTTTTTAATTTTTGCATATAATTTAAAAGTCCGTTACACGGACTTTTAAGAGGTGGCATAGCCACCTCTTTTTTTACCAAAAACGGAGACGGAATAAGAGCAACAAACATAAGAGTTTGTTTGTGTCCGGCAGGTATGTATAGACCTGATGATGATGAAGAATTTAAACAAAACGGCTGTCAGCCTTGTAAAAAAGGTCATTATTGTCCGGAAGAGGTTACTTTCAAACCAAAAACACAAGGAGGCAAAAGCGATAATGCTGTAAAAGCGACCGAGGCATACTCTAAATGTTTAAGAGCAAACTATAAATATGGTCCGCAGGGTGTAAAATGCGCTGAGAATCAGCATTGGGAGATACAGTGCCCTTTTGAACGCACAGAAAAAGACCATGAAGGCAACACAAAAAAAGAACGAATCCAATTATTTAAAACGTGTGTGTGTAATGAAGATTTTGACAAGAACGTATCAAATTGTATCCAAAAAGGTGGTGTGTTTAGCGGAGACAGATGTACAGATAGCAGCGGAGAACATGCAACAGAATGTGAATGCCCTACTAATGAAGGAGAGGCAGTGTACGGACAACAAGCTGGAGCAGAATGCGTAGAATGGTGTACATTAGATCCTAATAATTGGAAATGCTTAAAAGCTAAGGGATGCGATACAGACAAAGCATATGACCCAACAAGTGGAAAATGTAAATGTAAAGCTGTAGATTATGACAGAAACAAAGATGTTTGTAATGATTGGTGTGATGACGGCAATGGTCACGTATGTGTAAGCAAAACCACTTGCGATGAAGGATATGCCCCTTCTGATGATCAGAAAGAGTGTATCAAAAAATGTAATACTACTCAAAGTTACTGTAAAACAAACTGTTACAACATTGCTCTTATGGATAATGCGCCAACAAAAGCTCAAGAATGCGCAGGAGATGAGACAAATAATGCTGTCTGCGGAGACTTTAAATGTAGTACATCTAGTGGACAAGTTTGTAACAGAGCCAATAAAACCGGAGAAGGTAAATGTATATGTAACACATTTACAAACGCATCAAACACCACAGACTGCCACGCACCGGAAGGCTGTGGAAATGTAACACAATACATATATACTTCTTGCGGCATTTATAATACTGCATACGCTTCTACAAATATCGACATATGCCGTGAAGACAGAACGCTTTATTTCTCAAACTGCACACCGGACTTAAGCAAACTATTTAAGTGCGAAGCAAACGAAAAAATTAAAGGTGGAGCAGGTAATAAATATGATATTACAGAACTGCAAAACAACTCTCTTGTTGATACAAAAACAACAACCTATTGGACATCTTGTGAATGCAATACCGGTTATACTTGGAATGCCACAAGAGGTACTTGCGAAGAAAACAATTGTGCAACCAACGGGTATATATATATGTGTTCTATCGGCGGTTACGCACAAGGACAGGCACCATGCACGGATGCAAGCGGAAACAAATGGTACCAACATGGTTGTAATTGTAACAGCGACACCAATTCAACAGGATACTGGGATAAAGATACACAAAAATGTAAAATTGCTCCGGAAAACTCAGAAACCGCTGTTTGCGGCGACACAGTATTAGAGGGCGGCATACCTGTTGCAGATAACTGCTACCTTTGCAATCCTGGATTTTACAGACAAGAAAACGGTTCTTGTGCGCAATGCCCGCAAGGCACATATAAAGAATCAAAAGATATATACAACATCAATGGCACATTTACATCTGTATGCACATTATGTCAAGGTGGAACAACCACAAGCTCGTCAGGATCTATCAGCTCTGCTGCATGCTCTGTTCAATGTCCTGTATCCAACATAGATAAAGCCTTAAGTTGGGATCCTGAACAACTTTGTAGAGTCACTAAATGCGAAGAAGGATATATGTACTCAGAAAGAGGCTGTACTCCGGAAAAATGTGACTTAGGTTGTGAGCTTAAAGGAGATACATGTGAATGTACTGTTCCAACCGGAGAATATTACACCAATCCTCAAGGTGGTAACATATCATTGTTTGGTGCAGAAACAAAATGTAAAGCACCAACAAATGATGGTCAAAATTGTCCGGATGAAAATCAAATTGTGCTTGCCAAACAATATAACACATCTGATGGTGTAATACAAGGCATTGAAGCAAAAGATTGTAAAGTACTTTTGTTAAAAGATAAGACAGATTTAATAGAAATTACTGCAGACGAATACTATGCTGACGGTAAAGTAAAAAGCCAATATACAGATGCCATTTTGCTTGGCGGAAGTAAATTAGGCGCTGTATCTACCGTAGATGTCTGGAAAGATGGTGCTATCACAGGTACTTTAACATTTGCAAAATGCAAACCGATTGAGGACAATATCTGTAACCAAAAAGGGGAAAATGTATTTAATAATAACAACTGCGAAGTCGGA
>JAZNSB010000058.1:0-24853 GCA_045590955.1 Alphaproteobacteria bacterium
ACGACTTGGATGCTTTGTTGGATAGTATGGGACAGGCAGTTCAGACAATTCAAGCTGCCAATGAAGGTATTGAATCTATTACATCATTCTTGGAACAGGCAAAATCTGTTGCTAACCAAATGATGGAAAAGAAATCTGCCGATGCAACTGCTGCAATTGCTTCAGAATTGACACAGTATAACTCAATTATGACTCAAATCACAACATTGGCCGGCGACGCTTCTTATAAAGGTATTAACCTTTTGAAAACAGGCGGGGCTTTAACCGTAACATTTAACGAAGGAAGAACATCTTCTTTGACAGTTACAGGTTTTGATGCTTCTGCCACAGGTTTGCTCGGAACAGTAACTGTCGGAACAGGTACGGCAAACAATCTTGTCGCAGAAACAGCAGACGATAAATATACAACAACAGAAATTACAGATCTTATTTCAGGAATTGACGCAGCAATTTCTACATTGCGTAGCAAAGCTTCCGAACTTGGTAATGCTTACTCAATTTTGGAAACTCGTCAAAACTTTACAGAAAACCTTGTTAACGTGTTAACTCAAGGTGCTGATAACCTGACATTGGCTGATATGAACGAAGAAAGTGCTAATATGCTTGCTCTGCAAACTCAACAAGCTTTGGCTATTAACTCTTTGTCTTTGGCTTCTCAGGCTGCTCAATCTGTATTACAGTTGTTCTAAACAAAGAAACTTTATAAAGCGGTGGGTATATTATCCACCGCTTTTTTTTATTTGTTGATTATTTTTTTTATATCTAACATACTGTTTATGTTACATTAACGGTCCACAGAATATGGAGAAAATTATGGCAAGCGATATAACTTTGTCTGCAGGTATGAGATCTAACCTCTTGTCCTTGCAAAACATAAACAAGTTGATGGATAGAACTCAAGAAAGACTTTCTACGGGCTTGAAGGTTAACTCTGCAATTGATAACCCTTCTTCTTACTATACAGCAAAAAGTTTGACCAATCGTGCAAACGACTTGGATGCTTTGTTGGATAGTATGGGACAGGCAGTTCAGACAATTCAAGCAGCCAACGAAGGTATTGAATCTATTACATCTTTCTTAACACAGGCTAAGTCTGTTGTAAATCAAGCTTTAGAAGCTAAATCTGCTGATGTAACAGCCGATGTAAGTTCTCAAGTTGCTCAGTACAATACAATTATGGAACAGATTACAACATTGGCCGGCGACGCTTCTTATAAAGGTATTAACCTTTTGAAGTCCGGCGGTGCTTTAACGGTAACATTTAACGAGGGCAGAACCTCTTCTTTGACCGTAACAGGTTTTGAAGGATCTGCCGCAGGTTTGCTTGGTGATGCAACCACAAAAGTGGAGCTTGACATTACCGCAAGAGCAGAAACATATGTTGCCGGAAGATCTTACAATGTTGGATCTTATATTACTGACGGAACTGACTACTACCAAGTAATTGGAGCAATTGATGGCTCTGCTGAAGCTTCAGACACATGGGCAGAAGTGGTTGCAGCTGACACTTTGACGACTCAAATTGCTGATGGTAAGAAAAGCATAGACGGTAGTTCTTTAACGGCAGTAACAACTGCATTTTCTACTGTTGCCGGTTTAAATGATTATATCGACACATTAGATAATGCTATCAACACCTTGCGCAACAAGTCTTCTGAACTTGGTAACGCATACTCAATTTTGGAAACACGTCAAGGATTTACAGAAAATCTGATTAACGTGCTTACAACAGGTGCTGATAACTTGACATTGGCAGACATGAATGAAGAAAGCGCTAACATGCTTGCTCTTCAAACACAGCAATCTTTGGCTATTAACTCTTTGTCTTTGGCTTCTCAGGCCGCTCAATCTGTATTACAGTTGTTCAGATAAAGATAAGATACCAAAAAAAGAAAGGCTGGGTTTTACCCAGTCTTTTTTTATTTGCTTGATAGATAAGATTAAAGACGTAATATCTTAATATGTCAGTGGAGGTTTTGATGAAAAAAATAATACTTTTGTCTTTTGTTTTTTTACAAATAATTTTGTTTTCTTTTTCTTCTGAAGCAAAATTTATTGCCGGCCTTGAGGATATGCCAATTTTAGATGGAATCGAACAAGTAAACGAAGACAACTTTTCTTTTGGAAATGAAGAAACAAGAATTGTGGAGGTCATTCTTCAATCCGAATCTAAAAATTTTAAACAACTGATAGAATTTTATAAGGTAACCCTACCCAACCTTGGTTGGAAGTTGGAAAAAAACGAATCAAACCTTGTAACATTTTCAAGAGAAAATGAACTATTAGAAATTTTAGATGAATCTGATACAAAATTAAATGCCAGACTTACCATTAAGAGCAAAAATTAAAAAATTTTTACTGTTTTTTAAAATTGTTGTTGACTAAACAGGTTTTCGGAGTTTATAAAGCATAACAAATAAATAACTTTTAAAGGAAAATAAAATGGCCAATCATAAATCGGCAAAAACAAGAATAACAAGAAACGAAAACAGAAGAGTTGTTAATGCCGCAAGAAAAAGCAGAGCTAGAACTTTTGTAAAAAAAGTTGAAGCAGAAATTTTGAACGGAAACAAAGAAGAAGCAAAAGTTGCTTTGAGAGTTGCAGAATCTGAAATGATGAAGGCTGCCGCAAGAGGCGCTATTAAAAAGAAAGCTGCATCAAGAAAAATTTCTCGCTTATCTTTGAAAATTAAAAACGCTTAACAGCTCAAACATTTGTTTTTTTTCAAACGACCCCTCTCAGCTTTGAGGGCGGTCGTTTTGTCTTTAAAAAACAGCAAAAAATGCCGAAAATCTGCGACTCTGATCGACTCTGCAAAAACATTGTGTCAAGAAATTTAATTGCAAAATTTTGAAAAAAGTCTGTTGTAAATAAGATTTTTTGTTTCTATGATGACCTCACTTTTAAGATATGATTAATAAAAATTTACAGTCTTAAAAAAGAAAGTATTTCTGATTAAAAGCAAGAAGAGCCCTATATAAACAATTTTATTATAATTCGGGGAGAAGATATGGCTGGTGAGGCTTTTGAAAACATGGACTCTGTTCAAGAACAATGGGGACAAATTTGTGATCAATTAAAAAGTGAAGTTGGAGAAACCGCTTTTGATAACTGGTTGAGACCTTTATCTGTGGGATCGCTCAACAACGGCACAATGAACATATGTGTTCCTACTCGTTTTATGAAAAACTGGGTGATTACACATTATAGTGACAGAATCCACAAAATGTGGGAAAAAAAGAATCCTAATGTAGCAAATATTAACTTTATTGTTCAAGCTACAACTTGTGAAGAAAAAAAGCCAAGCTACGGCCCTGTAACAGATAGCTCTTTATTGAAAAAAATATATACATCTCCTGCTCCACACAATGTATATCATTCCGGAACAAAAGCCGTTTTGGCAAATGTGGGCGAAGTTAACTCAATTAACGACGCAGGACAATCTTTGTCTGTTCCTCTTAATCCGCAATTTACGTTTGAAAACTTTGTTGTAGGTAAGACAAATGAATTTGCGTATGCTGCTGCAAAAAAAGTGGCAGAAAGCAAAAACGTATCTTTTAATCCGTTGTTTTTATATTCTGGCGTTGGGCTTGGAAAAACACACTTGATGCATGCAATTGCATGGCATATCAAAAAACTGGACCCATCAAAAAACATTGTATATCTATCTGCAGAAAAATTTATGTATAAGTTTGTTAGGGCTTTGAGATATAAAGATACTGCAGCGTTCAAAGAACAATTTAGATCTGTTGACGTATTGATGGTGGATGACGTTCAGTTTATGGGCGGAAAAGACCTTACACAAGAAGAATTTTTCTATACTTTTAACTCTCTTATAGAAGAAGGCCGTCAAATCATTATTTCTGCAGACAAATCTCCTTCAGATTTAGATGGTATTGAAGCCAGATTAAAATCCAGATTAGGCTGTGGTTTGGTTGCAGACATTCACCCGACAGACTTTGATTTGAGAATGGGAATTTTGGAAAACAAGGCTCGTCAGTTGGGTGTGGAAATTCCTCAAAAAGTAGCAGAATTTTTGGCAGGAAAAATTACATCAAACATCAGAGAACTGGAAGGTGCTTTGCGTAGAGTGGTTGCTCATTCTCAACTTTTGTCTGACAAAGAAATTACTCTTGAGATGACACAAGATGTATTAAAAGACATGTTAAGATCTTTTGACAGAAGAACAACCATAGACGAAATTCAAAAGAAGGTTGCAGAACATTTCAATATATCTGTAAAAGAAATGCAATCTTCAAGAAGGGCTAGAACAGTTGCCAGACCAAGACAAATTGCCATGTATTTGGCAAAGCAGCTTACTTCCAGATCTTTGCCAGAGATAGGAAGAAAGTTTGACAGAGACCACACAACTGTAATGCACGCCGTTAGGAAGGTTGAAGAGCTTATCTTGGAAGACATTTCTTTGGCAGAAAATGTAGACACATTACGCAGGGCTCTTGAGGCTTAAAGCAGGGCTTAAAAAAACAAACCACCCATTAGGGTGGTTTTTTTGTAAAATGTTGTGAATATTTATTTTTTACAATACTTCTTTGCGCTTTTTGTGTTACTCTTCTGATATATTATACGTATAAGTAAAGGATTTAAAAATGAAATTTGTTGTTGAAAAAGCAATACTCTTAAAAACTCTTGGTCACATGCAAAGCATTGTAGAAAAGAGAAATACAATCCCCGTGCTGTCTAACATTAGAATCGAAGCACAAGAAGGTGAAATAAACTTAAAAGCAACAGATATGGATGTGGAAATCACAGAAATTATTGATGCAAAGGTGTCTGAAACAGGAACGACAACCGCTCCGGCACATATGCTTTATGACATTGTAAGAAAGCTTTCCGAAGGATCTCAGGTTGAAATTACATTTCCGGATAAAAACGGACAACTGACAATATCTTCCGGTCGCTCAAGCTTTTCTTTGTCCTGCATTGGGGCTGAAGACTTCCCTTTGATTTCAGGAGATAAATTGCCGATTTCTTTTGAAATGAAAACAGAAGACCTGAAAGATGTTATTGACAGAACAAAATTTGCAATTTCAACCGAAGAAACAAGATACTATCTGAACGGAATTTTTATTCATGCAAAAAACGAGGGGGCAACCAAGGTTTTGCGTGTGGTAGCAACAGATGGCCATAGATTGGCTTGTGTTGAATCTCCTTTGCCCAAAGGCGCAGAAGATGTTAAAGGGGTAATCATTCCAAGAAAAACCGTTACTGAAATAAGAAAACTGTTAGAAGATAACAATGCTGAAAATGTTTCTATTGCCTTGTCTGACAATAAAATCATATTTTCTTTTGAGGATATAACCCTTACATCAAAACTGATTGATGGAACATATCCTGATTATGAAAGGGTTATTCCGACAGACAGCAACAAAACAATTGAAGTAAAAGCTTCTGAGCTTGCTTCTGCAGTTGATCGCGTATCTGTAGTGGCAGAAAGAACCAGAGCAATTAAAATTGTACCAAGCACCGGTAAAATGACAGTAACCACATCTTGTCCAGATCTTGGAAGCGGTGTTGAAGAAATTGAAGCAAAATATGACGGCGAATCTTTGGATATTGGATATAACTTCCGTTATTTGTTGGATATTTTGTCTGAAATTAAAGGAGAATCCGCAAAAATCAGCTTTTCTGACGGCATGTCGCCAACCATAATTCATGACACAGCAGATGCCAGCGCAATCTATGTGTTGATGCCTATGAGAGTGTAGATTGGAAAACCAAAACACATATTTTAACAACAAAACACAATTAAGGTCAGGCGTTAAGCGCTTGACTTTAATTGATTTTAGAAACTATCCGCTATTAAGGGCAGATTTTAATCACGGTATCAACATTATTACCGGAGAAAACGGTTCCGGAAAAACAAACATTCTTGAAGCCCTGTCTTTTCTAACGCCGGGAAAGGGGCTAAGGGGGGCAAAACTTTCTGAAATATCAAGAATTGCAACACAAAAAACAGATGAATATGCCCCGGAATATATATCTTCAGTAAATTGGGCTGTATCTGCAAAAGTAGAAAAAAACAACGAAGAATTTGAGCTTGGAACAGCGGTAGAAAAAAACACAGACTCTATAACCCGCTCTTTTGATAGAAGATGTGTTAAGATAAACAATCAAAAAATTTCTTCTCAGGCGGATCTGGGTAAATACTTTACAGCAATATGGCTAACACCCCAAATGGAACGACTTTTTAGAGGGGGTAGCCAGCCAAGAAGAAGCTTTTTGGACAGACTGGTCTATGCTTTTGATATTGAACACGCAAAAAGAATTGCTCAATTTGACCATCTATACAAAGAATGGTATCAGTTAATAAAAAGCGGCACCACAGACAAGCATTGGTTGTTTTCTTTGGAGGACTCTATGGCCTCTGTGGGGGTGGCAATTGCCGCTGCAAGAAGAGAACAACTTGCCAAATTAAACACCTTTATTGAAAAAGAACCTGACGACATATTCCCTTCTGTTGTGCTTAAACTTGAGGGAATCGTGGAACAAAAACTAGACGCTCTTGCGGCGGTGGATGTGGAGGATTTTTATAGAGAACTATTGTTTAATCAAAGAAAAAATGTGGCTTTTGACAATAAAGTTGACGGCATCAACCGAACAGATTTTAAGGTATATTATAAGAAAAAAAATATGCCAGCAGAAATGTGTTCAACAGGGGAACAAAAATCTTTGCTTATCAGCATTATTTTAGCGCAAACAAAATCTCAAACCCTGCATCAAGCTTTTGCTCCTGTTTTATTGCTTGATGAGATAGCAGCACATCTGGATGAAGAAAAAAAAGATGCCTTATTAAATAAAATCTTAAATTTGAACCTGCAAGCGTTTATTACTTCCGTTAACAAAGACCTCTTTTCTTGCTTGAAAAACAACGCTGACTTTTTTGAAGTAAAAAACAACAATCTTGAACAAATAATTTAACTCAAAATTGACACTTTTGCTTTATTATATTAAGATGAAATGAGTTTGAAAATATTAAAACTGGAACGACAATGGAAACACAATACTACACCCTTATGGAAAAGCAGGACTTTTTTGAAATCATTGAAAATAAATTTGGTGAATTGGTAATTTTTATAGATTCAAGAGAAGGTTCTCCGGAAAATCCGGTTTTGAAATTTGATGGCAAAGAAACTGCTTTGCTGAAAAGAGACAAAAAATATACTATAAAATTAGATAATATTGATAAAGAAACAAGAATGGCTCTTGCCGAAGCAGAGTTTTTGATGATTGTTGAGCTCACCGGAAAAGTGGTGGAAAGAACTTATGCCGTTTCTGTTGAAAATGTTGAAACCGCTATACCGGAAGGAAAACAAACAAGGGCCGATGAATGGCAAAAAGCACAAACAAAAGAAGAGTTGTTAGAAAAATTTGGTGCTATAAAATCTTGGAAAAGCAAAACAGAGGCAAAATAAAATGATTGGAATTGTATTAGTAACTCACGGAAATTTAGCTGTTGAATTTGTTTCTGCAATGCAACATGTTGTTGGGCATCAGCAACAAGTAGAAACTGTTTGTATGGCGCCAGATGATGACGTGGATACAAAAAGAAACGAACTTATTCAAAAAGTAAAAGCAACCGACACCGGAGATGGTGTTGCCGTATTGACAGATATGTTTGGAGGAACCCCATCTAATTTGGCAATATCTATTTTGGATAAAGAGAATATAGAGGTAATTGCGGGGGTTAATTTACCAATGCTTATTAAGATTGCTTCTTTAAGAAAAGAAAAAAAATTACAGGATGCCGTTAAGGGCGCACAAGAAGCGGGGATAAAATATATTCGTATTGCATCGGAGTTGTTAAAAAAGTAACATGACCAAAGAAATTCAAATCACCTTAGAAATTCAAAACAAAAAGGGGTTACATGCGAGAGCTGCAGCCGCTTTTGTAAAAACAATATCTCCTTTTGACGCTCAAATTTGTGTGGAAAGGTTGGGACAAGAAGTAAGCGGTTGCTCTATTATGGGCTTGATGATGTTGGCTGCATCAAAAGGAACAACTATCAACATTAAAGCAAGCGGAAAAGATGCACAAAAGGCCGTTGATGCCCTTAAAGAACTGATAAACAACAAGTTTAATGAAGATTAAACTTTTTTATAGCTTTGTTTTTTTCTCCCAGCGCTTAAATAATTTTTGCTCTTTTGTAAAAATATAAATTTAGGAGAAATAAAATGTCATGTGATACAAACGTAAAAAAACCATGCTCTTCATCCAAGGGAACTTCTTGCGGAGGTTCAAACGCATCTGATAACATGGATAAGTCAGCAAGAAGAAGAAAGTAAAAACATGTTCTCCCTAAAGTTTTTCTTTAGGGAGAATTTTTTTCTGTATTTTTTTATAAAAATGATGCATAGTAGTTCAAGTTTAATCAATTTTAGGAAAACAAATGCTTTCTATTATATTTTTTTGCATCTTTTTATTAATTCCCAATATAACAGCAGCACAAACACCTTCTAACGAAGATGTGTTGCAAATTCAAAATTACCTAAACGGCATTCGCTCCCTTCAAGCAAATTTTATACAAACAGCAAGCAACGGATCTGCTGCAACAGGAAAAATGTATATGCAAAAACCCAATATGATAAGAATGGAATATAATCCCCCTTATTCTGTCTTGATTGTTGGTGATGGAAAAAACATTGTTTATAACGACAAAGATATTGATCAGGTTACAGAAATTGATTATGACGACGTACCGGCAACACTTATTTTAACCGGAGATATTGTTATTGACGGTAAACGAGTAAAAGTATTGGATTATTATAAAGATGCCGGAACAACCGTGGTAACACTAGAACACAAAATTAAGGGAGACATTGGTCCAATCACACTGGTCTTTGAAAACTCTCCTTTTGAATTAAAACAGTGGAAAGTCACAGACCCACAAGGAATTGAAATTACTGTCTCCCTATATGATGTTCATTTAGATATCAATATAGATAAAAAAATGTTCTCTTTTAAATAAACTTAGAAACAACCCCATCGGCAAGCTTTGGCTCAAACCAGGTTGATTTTGGCGGCATAATCTGATTTGCATCTGCAACAGACATTAATTCAGCAACAGATGTGGCGTACAAAGAAAATGCAACAGCCATTTCCCCTGAGTTTACTCTTTTTTCTAATTCTTGAGCACCTCTTATGCCTCCAACAAAGTCTATTCTTTCATCCTTTCTGAAGTCTCCGATATTTAAAACAGGTGTCAAAACATTGTCCGACAAAATGCTAACATCTAAATCTTTAATTGCATCTCCGGTCGGCTTTCCTTTGTAAACAAGTTTATACCATTTGCCATCAAGATACATGCCAAAATGATTTTTAGAATCCGGAATATATCTGCCAGAACAAGTTGTTACTTCAAAATTTTCTGAAACTTTTGCAACCAGCTCTTCTGCTGTGAGACCATTAAGATCTTTTACAACCCTGTTATAATCCAAAATTTTCATCTCATCATCAAAAAAGGCAACCGCTAAAAAACTATCCCAAGCATTGTTGCCATCACCACCTCTTTCTGCGGCAACCCTTGATGCCGCTGCAGAACGATGGTGTCCATCGGCAATATATGCCATATTTTGTTCTTGGAATTTTTCCGTAATAAGGTTTACAGAAGCCTCGTCATCAATAATCCAGAGGCTATGTATTACACCATAGTCTCCAACCACACTGAATTCTGCCGGTCTGCCGGTTACCACCTCTTTTAAAAGTTGTTTTATTTCAGGAATGTTTTTGTTAATTAAAAGAGCCGGTCCTGTTTGTGCTCCAACAGCGTTGATTTGCCTTACTCTGTCATCTTCTTTGGCAACTCTGGTAAATTCATGGCGCTTAATTCTTGCCTCATTATATGCCTGCACACTGGCTCCTACAACCAACCCTGTCTGGATATGATCTCCCATGGTAAGCTGGTATACATAATATGCATCTTTGGTATGTTGATATAACATATTGTCATTTAACAGTTTTACAAAATTTTCTTTAGCTTTTGCATATACAGATGCATCATACTCGTTTATGTTTTCTGGTAAATCTATCTCTGCTTTGGAAACATGCAAAAAGCTCTTTGGGTTATCTTTTGCTTTTACCCTGGCTTCTGCAGATGATAAAACATCATATGGCGGAGCTATTATTTCTGCCGCAAAGTTTTTATTTGGTAAAATGCCTTTGAACGGGGTATATATGGGCAAACTCATTTTTGTTCCTTTCAGATGGTTAGTAAATTAGTTTATAGTGTCCGTCTACCGTCTCTATTAGACGATTTCCGGGAAATGCTTTTTCTATTTTTTGGCGCATTCTGTATATGTGTGTTTCAACAGTGTGGGTGGTAGCGTCAGAACTATATTTCCAAACCTCTTTTAGCAATGTTGCTTTAGATACTATGTGCCCCTTGTTTTTATATAAAAATCTGAGAATTTCTATTTCTCTTTCTGTTAATCTTGCTTTTTCTCGGGATGACACATTAATGATTTCTCTGTTTCCCAAAACCACTTCAAACTGACCGAATTTTAGATTTGCTTTTTTACTGACACCAAACAGTTGCGGAGTTGACCTTATCTGTGCAATTAAGTCTGCTAACTTAACTGGTTTTGTAATCTGAATTCCAGTCTTAATAATGTTTTCGTTCTGCGTGCAAATAAAAAAAGCCGGTGTTTTTTTATTGTTTTGAACCAGCTCTGTATATTTTTGTATATCTTCATCAACCACAATCAAATCAAACATTTCTCCATGCTCTGCTAATGAAAAGTCTGGAGCATGGAGAACAATCTGACTCTTAAAGTCTTGTTCAAACAGTTTATTATTTGAAACAAATCTGATTTTAGGCATATTAGATGTCCAAATTTACCACGTTTAGAGCGTTTTCTTGAATAAACTCTTTTCTTGGCTCAACAACATCTCCCATCAGTGTAGAGAACACCTCATCAGCCTCATCTGCATGTTCTATTTTAACCTGTAACAAGGATCTGGCCTCCGGATCAAGAGTGGTTTCCCACAGTTGTTCTGCATTCATTTCTCCCAAACCCTTATAGCGTTGGATGGCAATACCTTTTTTACCAGTACTCATAATAGCATCAACAAACGCAACAGGACCGCTTATAGTCTTTTCTTGGCCTTGTTTTGACTGCAATACAGATGCTTCTGCAAAATTTTCTTTTAAGAAGTCTTTTGCTTCGTTTAATATTTTTGCTTCTTGTGAATCATAAATATCTCTACCTATAACATGTTCTTCTTTTACACCTCTAAGTGTTCTTGAGCAAACAATAGAGCCTTCTGCACCAATCTCAACCTTCCACCCCTTATCATACTCTGCTTCAAGAGCGTTCAGGCGATTTTCAAGAACCAAAATTTCTTCAGAAAGTTTTGTGTGGTCATTGATAATTTCCGTATTGAACAAACCACATATTGCCATTTGTTCCAAAATTTTCTCCGGAGCTTTAACCTTTAATGTGCCAATCAATGTTCTTGCTTTTCTTGTTCTTTCCACCAAAGAAATAAGATCTTGGCCGGCAATCTGTTCTCCGTTATTTCTAACCAAAACGGCATCATCACAACCGCCTTTTATTAAATACTCTTCCATTTCTTTATCGTCTTTGAGATAAATAACAGAATTACCCCTCTTGGCCTTATAAAGTGGTGGTTGTGCGATATATACATAACCCTTTTCAAAAAGCTGGGGCATTTGACGATAGAAAAATGTTAACAACAATGTTCTAATGTGTGCACCATCCACATCAGCATCGGTCATGATTACAATTTTGTGATATCTGCATTTGTCAATGTTAAAATCATCTCTTCCTATGCCGGTTCCAAGAGCTGTTATCAGGGTTCCTATTTCTGCAGAATTGAGCATTTTATCAAATCTTGCTCTTTCAACATTTAAGATTTTTCCTCTTAACGGAAGTATGGCTTGATTTTTACGATGTCTTCCCTGTTTTGCAGAACCGCCGGCAGAATCTCCCTCAACAATGAAAATTTCTGAAAGAGCCGGATCTTTTTCTTGGCAATCAGCCAATTTTCCGGGAAGAGTTGAAATATCTAACACACCTTTTCTTCTGGTTAAATCTCTGGCTTTGCGCGCCGCCTCTCTGGCGGTGGCTGCTTCAACGATTTTGCCGATAATAGTTTTAGCTTCAACAGGATGTTCATCCAACCACTCTTGAAGTTTTTCACCAACAACCCCCTCTACAACCGGGCGTACTTCAGATGAAACAAGCTTATCTTTGGTTTGTGAAGAAAATTTAGGGTCGGGAACTTTTACAGAAAGAACACAGGTCAAGCCCTCTCTCATATCTTCGCCCATAAGCTCTATTTTTTCTTTTTTGAACATATTGTTTTGAGCAACATAGTTGTTTATTGTTCTTGTAAGCGCCCCTCTAAATCCGGATAAGTGGGTTCCCCCATCTCTTTGTGGAACATTGTTAGTAAAACACAGTGTGCTTTCGTGGTATGCATTTGTCCACTGCATTGCCAAATCCAAAGACATGCCGTCTTTTTCTCCGCTAAAAGCAATGGTTGTTTCATGCAAAGGAGCCTTTGACTTATTCAGATGTTGCACAAAAGAAGACAAACCACCCTCATAATGCATTACAACCTCTTTGGCCTCTGCATGTCTGTTGTCTATAAGCTTAAGATAAACCCCTGAGTTAAGAAAAGCCTTTTCTCTAATTGCCCTTTCAAGCGTTTCAAAATTAAATTCCGTTTGAGTGAAAATTTCCGGAGATGGCAAAAATGTTACCTCTGTTCCGTGGCGACCCTTTGCCTCACCAACAACTTTTAAGTGCTCTGTAACACATCCGTTAGCAAAAGTAACAACATGCTCCTTATCTTCTCGCCAAATTCTTAGTCTGAGCCATGTAGAAAGAGCATTTACAACAGAAACACCTACACCGTGCAAACCACCAGACACCTTGTATGAGTTGTTATCAAACTTTCCTCCTGAGTGAAGTTCTGTCATTATCACTTCTGCTGCAGAGACACCTTCTTCTTTATGAATTCCGACAGGAATTCCTCTTCCGTTGTCTCTAACAGTAACAGAGCCGTCCGCATTTAAAATTACTTCTGTCTTGTCGCAATATCCGGCAAGAGCCTCGTCTATGGCGTTGTCTAAAACTTCATAAACCATATGATGAAGACCTGAGCCATCGTCTGTATCTCCAATATACATGCCAGGACGTTTTCTTACGGCATCCAACCCCTTAAGAACTTTAATGGAATCTGCATTATACTTTTGAGAATCTGCAACATCTTTTATTTCTTCACTCATCTTTATCTCTTTCCTTTAACTTGAATTTATCTTGAAAGAGAGTATACCAAAACGTCTAGAAAACCAAGCAAATTTTACAAAAAAGCCTATGTTTTCAACAAAAAAATTCTCTGACGTTGTGCCCTTCTAAGCGCAACGCTTTCAGACGACGATTTTCCATCAATTCTCGCACATATTTGTTGCGCTCTTCCTTTTGAACACTTCTTGCGGATTGTGATAAAAACTTATAATTTTCTATTCTTTTACGCTTTTCTGATTTTTCTCTGGCGCCGTAATAGCTTTCTTCTTTTTGCTTTATGTTAATCTTGTGCAAATCTTCCATTGAGCCTCCTTTTTTTTCTAAAAAAGCCTCAACAAAAAATTGTTTTATTTTTTCTATTGTGTGTTTGATTATTTTTTTTCTTTCTTCATATGGTAAAGATTGCATGTTTTTTTCCGCCCGGGCCCGTTGAATGTTTTTAATTATGGCCTGATATATTTGTTTTTTGTGCTTTTTCATCATTTTAAAAACAAAATCTCTCTCTTCTTTTGTATTATTAAAAGTCCTAACAACGGGGGGTTTTCTTAATCTGTTTATTCTGTTTAATGAATCGGCACGATGCACCATCATTTGTTCGTGCAGTTTTTTAA
This sequence comes from Alphaproteobacteria bacterium, assembly GCA_045590955.1. GTDB lineage: Bacteria > Pseudomonadota > Alphaproteobacteria > RF32 > CAG-239 > JAZNSB01. The sequence goes on from JAZNSB010000058.1 coordinate 13,906, forward strand.
AACTTTCTGCGGTTTGTTTTTTGTTGTTTTTTTTGAAAAAAAACAAACCCGATAAAAATAAAACCACCAAACCTAAAAGTATCGTTTTTTGCATCTTAATGTGCTCCTGCCCATGTTTGCGAAAAACCAACCTCAGCAACTAACAAAAGTTTGTCGGAAACAACCTTTTGCATTGTATTTTTTATTAGCTCGGCAGCTCTTTCTACCTCATCATCCGGGGCCTCAAAAACAAGCTCATCGTGAACCTGTAAAAGCATTTTTGTTTTTAATCCGCTATTCTCAAGTTCTTGGTGCACACGCCGCATGGCAAGCTTAATTATATCTGCCGCACCGCCTTGTATGGGGGCGTTAATGGCAGCTCTTTGGGCATTTGCCTCAAGTCGTTTGTTTGGATTGTTTATGTCTGATATGTATATTTTTCTCCCAAAAGGTGTTTCTACATAGCCATGTGTTTGCGCAAATTTGATTGTTTTATCCATATATTCTTTTATTTCCGGCATTTGCTTAAAGTAAATCTCTATATATGAACGAGCATCTTGCCTGCTTACGCCTATTTGTTTTGCCAAACCAAACTCTGACATACCATAAACAATACCAAAATTAATGGCTTTTGCATACGATCTTTGTTCTTTGGTAACATTTTCATATTCAACATCAAAAATCTTTGCAGCGGTTTCTGCGTGCAAATCTCTGTCTTCTTCAAATGCTTTTTTTAACCCCTTAACGTTTGCAACCGTGGCCAATAAACGCAACTCTACTTGAGAATAATCGCAAGAAATGATTTTGTGTCCGGATTTTGCAACAAAACATTCTCTGATTTTTTTGCCTTCAGGACTTCTTACCGGTATATTTTGAAGGTTGGGGTTAGATGAGGCAAGCCTACCCGTATTAGCTGTTGTTTGATTAAATGTTGTGTGCACTCTTTGGTGGTTATCTAAAAGAGCTATCAGAGAATCTGTGTAGGTTGATTTTAATTTTGAAAAAGCCCGCCATTCCAAAATTTTATCACAAATTTCACACCCCTGTTCAGAAAGTTCTTCCAGAACATCTGCTCCGGTTTGCCATCCGCCTCCGGGAGATTTTTTGCCCTTATATCCCATTTTAGAAAATAAAATTGTTCCTATTTGCTTTGGAGACGCTATGTTAAAACTTTCGCCGGCAAGTTCATATATTTGTTTTTCTAAAACATTTATGTTGTCAGAAAAGGTGTTGCTGAGTTTTTTTAGCGAATCTAAATCTACCTTTATGCCAATATCTTCCATCTGTTTTAAAATACCAATAATAGGGCGATCTAAATTTTCATAAACAGCCACAAGATGCTCTGACACCAGACGTTTTTTTAGCACATTATACAAACAAAGTATTATTCCGGCTTTTTGTGCCGCATATGTCAACATATCTTGAGGCAAAACATCCGACATGCTTTTTTTGTCTTTTCCTTTTCCCAATAAGTCTTCTTGCAAAATTACTTTGGTTCCTAAAAACAGCTCTGACAGCGTTTCTATGTCGTGCTTGTGTGAAGAACCATCTAAAACAAACGATAAAACAGCAATGTCATCTATGGGAAAAACATCTGATTTGCCAACCGCCTGCTCTATAAAGTGCAAATCCGTTTTTAAGTTGCACCCTATTTTTAAGATGGATTTACTCTCTAAAATAGGTTTCAGCGTTTCTTGCAGATCTTTAACATCTATTGTTGATTTGTTACGGCTATCAAATAAATCCGCCATAAGAGAATTGGTTTTTAGATTTACGGGAACATAATAAGCTTTTTTTTCATCTGTTGCTATAGCAAAACCCAACAATTTATCAAAAGAAGGTGCCGGTCCGCTTGTAACGGCGCAAAAAGAAAAAAGCTTGTTTTGTCGTATTTTTTCTACCAAACCTTTAAGTTGTTCTTTGCTTTCTAAAAGCTCATACTCAACCGCAATTTCTTTATTCGCTAATTCTTGACCAAGGTCGGTTTGTTGGTGATTTTGACACCAGCGCTCAAGCCTTGGTCGCAAACTTTTAAAATTGTATTTAGTTATGAATTCATTTAGAACATCTATTCTAGGCGACTTACATTGCAAACTTTGAATATCTATCTGAAGCGGAACGTCTGCGTTAAGTGTAACAAGTTTTTTTGATATTCTTGCCATGTTTGCATTTTCCAGCAAGGTTTCTCTTCTTTTGTTTTGTTTGATTTCTGAAGCTCTTTGCAACAACTCTTCCAAAGATCCGTATTCATTGATAAGTTGGGCCGCTGTTTTAAGCCCTATACCGGGAACGCCCGGAACATTGTCTGAAGAATCGCCCGCCAGCGCCTGAACGTCTATTACCCTGTCAGGATATACACCAAACTTTTCTTTTACATCTTCATTAGAAAAAAACTTATCTTTCATCGGGTCATAAAATTCTACCCCGGGACCAATCAGCTGCATAAGGTCTTTATCTGCAGAAACAATGGTAACATCAAGCCCCTCTGCCAGCGCCTTTTTAGAAAAAGTGGCGATAAGATCGTCAGCTTCATATCCCTCTATTTCTAAACGGTTTATGTTTAGAGAATCCACTGCCTCTCTAATGATTTCAAACTGTGGTATTAAATCTTCGGGCAACTCTTTTCTGTTGGCCTTGTAATCCGGATATATCTCGTTTCTGAAGTTTTTGCGCTTTGCATCAAACAACACCAGCTGATAGTCGCAACCGATTTTGTCTGTGAGCTTTAAAAACATGTTGGTAAATCCATATACTGCATTTACCGGTTTTTTGTCTGGCGATGTCATTGGTGGAAGAGCGTAAAAAGCCCTAAAAATATAACCCGAGCCATCAATCAAACAAAGTCTTTTGTTCATTAAGCGCTCCTTCTATTCTTTTTTGTGCCAATTCAAAATATGTTTTTTCTCTCTCAATTCCAACAAATTTTCTTTTGTTTTTTACACACGAAACACCTGTTGTGCCGGAGCCCATAAACGGGTCAAAAACAACATCTGAGGGTTTTGTTGACGCCTCTATTATTCTGTCAAGCAGGGCAAGAGGTTTTTGGGTTGTGTGATAACCAAAGGTTTTTTCTTTTGCCGGAGTGGTGAAAATAGACCAGACCGTTCGCATCTGCAGGCCCGGCTTTTTTATAAAATCTTTTGAAAAATCACCGTTTTTCATTGCCTGATAATTGAAAAAATGTTTGGACTTTTTATCCTTTTTTGCCCAAATTAAACTCTCGTGGCTGGCCGTGAAATACTTACAAGAAATGTTTGGGGCTGCATTGGGCTTAAACCATGCAATTTCATTTAAAATATGATAGTTTAACAGCATCATTGCATGCCCGCAGGCGTGTATGTTGTGATATGTGCCGGAAACCCATATTGTGCCGTCTTTTTTTAATACTCTTTTGCATTCTTTGAGCCATTTTTTATGAAATTCAAAGTTATCTTCTGCCGTTAACGGTTTGTCCCAAGCGCCTTTATTTAAGTTTACCAGTTTGCCATTAAAACACGTTTTACCGTTATCTGACATTAAATATGGAGGATCGGCAAAAATCATATCAAAACTTTCATCCGGAAAGCTTTGTATTACCTCTAAACAATCTCCATGATAAATTTCATATTCTTTTGTCATCAAAAACCTCAAATTAACTTATTTTTTATAGAATAATTACTACAATTTCGCAAGAGGTTAAAATGACTAAAAAGAAAACAAATAAAAAATATTTCAAAAGAAAGAAAAAAAACAACAACAACCGCTTTTTAAAAACCCTGATAAAGGCTTGTATTCTTGCGCTTATTGGCTCTGGTTTCTATCTGTTTTATTGTTATAAAACCCTACCAGATGTATATGAGAATGTTAATAACATCAGACAGCCATCTATTACCGTAACTTACGAATCGGGTAAAGAAATCAAAACGTTCGGTGGCAATTTTTCAGATGTTGTTTATGCCGAAAAAGTACCTTTTTATGTTAAAGAGGCAATTATAGCTATAGAAGACAAGCGCTTTTATGAACATTTTGGTTTTGACCCTATTTCTTTTACACGCGCAATGCTTATAAATCTTATTTCTTTAAAATATAAGCAGGGAGCGAGCACAATCACCCAACAGGTTGCAAAAAATCTGTTTTTAAACCGACAAAAGAATCTAAAAAGAAAGGTGCAAGAGCTTATGTTAGCTCTTTGGTTGGAAAAAACTTTTGACAAAGACCAAATTTTAACACTGTATCTAAACAGAGTATATTTTGGAAATGGCGCTTACGGTATAGAGGCGGCAAGCCAAAAATACTTCAAAAAAACAACCGCTGACCTTACCTTGTTAGAGGGTGCAGTATTGGCCGGAATTCTAAAATCTCCAAACAAATATAATCCAATTGCTAACCAAGATTTAGCTTTTAAAAGAGCTTCTGTGGTATTGGACAAGATGCAAGAACAGCATTACATTGCAAAAGAAACAAACCAACACGCAAAAAAACAACATCTGTTGTACCGTTTTGATAAAAAACAAAACAATGCTCTGTATTTTGCCGACTGGATATTACAAGAAGTACCGTTTTTTATTGGAGAAAGAGCGGAAGATGTGATTGTTTATACGACATTAAACGAAAAATTGCAAATTGCTGCAGAAGAAATTTTAAAAACAGAAATAGAATCCAATAAAGATAAAAACGTTACCCAGGGTGCGGTGATTGTGCTTGACCTAAACGGAGCTGTTAAGGCAATGGTTGGAGGAACAGATTATTTTCAAAGCCAATTTAACAGAGCAACTCAAGCATTGCGTCAAGCCGGCTCGGCGTTTAAGCCGTTTGTTTACTTAACTGCGCTGGAAAGAGGTTTTACAAAAACCTCCCTGGTAGATGATGTTCCGGTTTCAATCGGCAAATGGACGCCCAAAAACTATGATAAAAAAACCCACGGGAAAGTATCTTTACAAGAAGCCTTAGCATCTTCTCTTAATCTGGCAACCGTAAATCTGTCTTCGCAAATACCCACATCAGAGATCATTAAAACTGCTAAAAAGCTGGGAATTAGCTCTTTTTTACACAACTCTCCATCTTTATGTCTTGGTACGGCAAATGTAAAAGTTTTAGATATGGCTTCCGCATATAGTGTTTTTGCAAACGGAGGCCTTATGACATGGCCACATGCCATAAAAGAGGTGTTTAACAAAGATGGAATCCAGGTTTATATGCGCCATAACAGTGAACCTATTCGGATTGTAGAAGCTAAACACACAGAAGAAATGTCTGAAATGTTGGAGGCGGTAATTGTCAAAGGAACCGGCTATAAAGCTCAAACACCCTTTTTTGTGGCTGGAAAAACCGGAACATCTCAAGATTACAGAGACGCCTGGATGATTGGTTTTTCTGATAGATATGTGGTAGCTGTTTGGTTAGGAAATGACGACAATACACCAATGAAAAACATTACCGGAGGAAGTCTGCCTGCAGAAATATGGAAAAAAATAATGTTAAAAGCACATGAAATTTAAAACTCTTATTTAGTGCTTTTATCTTAAAAAAAACTATATATAATTAGTCAAAATAATTTTAATAAGGATAAAAAAATGAAACAAAAACCTGTTATGCTTTTGGTGTTAGACGGATGGGGATATCGTGATAACAAAACCAACGATAATGCCATTGAAATGGGAAACACCCCCGTTTGGCACAAACTTTTGGAACAATATCCAAATACATTGATTAAGACATCAGGTCTGGCGGTTGGCTTGCCAGAAGGAATTATGGGTAACTCAGAAGTTGGACACACCAATCTTGGTGCAGGAAGGGTGGTTATGCAGGATTTGCCAAAAATTGATTTGGCAATTCAAAATAACACATTGAAAGATCAAAAAAACCTGGTAGACATGATTAACACTCTAAAAAACAACAAAAAAACATGTCATTTAATGGGATTGCTGTCTGATGGTGGCGTTCATTCTATGCAAGACCACATCGTTGCTTTGTGTAAGATATTAAACAGCAACAACATTCCCGTATGTGTTCATCCGCTGTTAGACGGAAGAGATACTCCTCCGGCAAGCGCAATAAACTTTATTGATGCTTTTGAAAAAGAAATTTGCAATTTGGAACATGTAAAAATTGCAACTTTATCGGGCAGATTTTATGCGATGGATAGAGATAAAAGATGGGATAGAGTGCAAAAAGCATATGACAACATGGTTATGGCTAACGGAAAACGCTTTTCTTCCGCTCATGAGGCAATTGCATCTTCTTATGCTGAAAATGTTACCGACGAATTTGTTGTTCCGTGTGTTGTCGGACAATATGAGGGTATGCAAGATGGTGACGCTATATTGATGGCAAACTTCAGAGCCGATAGGGCCAGAGAAATTTTATATGCGCTTGGTGACGAATCTTTTGACGGATTTGAAAGAATTAAAGTTGTTAAGTTTTCTGATATTGTTGGTATGACAGAGTATTCTGCCGATTTGCGCAGATTTGTAAAAACCGTATTTCCTCCGGAACCTCTTACAAACATTTTTGGCGAAGTGGTGGCAAAAAACGGGTTGTCTCAGCTTAGAATCGCAGAAACAGAAAAATATGCTCACGTAACATTTTTCTTTAACGGTGGAGAAGAAAAAGAATTTGCCGGCGAACAAAGAATTTTGGTGCCATCGCCCAAAGTTGCAACATATGACCTAAAGCCGGAAATGTCTGTTTATGAGGTTACAGATAAACTGGTTGAGGCAATTAATTCACAAAAATTTGACGTTATTATTTGTAACTTTGCAAACGGTGATATGGTTGGTCATACGGGGATTATGGATGCAGCGTTAAAAGCTGTTGCTGCCGTAGATGAATGTTTGGGTAAGGTTGTGGACGCGATTGTTGGTGTAGATGGGGTTTTGCTGGTAACAGCAGACCACGGAAACGCAGAACAAATGTGCTCTGAAGACGGAACTGCTTGGACCGCCCATACAACAAATGATGTAAAGTTGGTGTTGGTAAACAATAATTATCCTGTGTGTTTACATGCCGGAAAGCTTGCAGATATAGCTCCAACCATGCTAGAATTACTTAACATTGAACAGCCAAAAGAAATGACTGGGAAATCTTTAATTTCTAAGGAGTAAAATGAAACTTTATCTTTGTTCTTTTGTGGTCTTTATTGCTTTTGCGGTACAACCGGCTTGGGCCGTGAACTATTCTGCAAAAGAATTAAGGGCCATGGAAGAACAAATGAAGTTACAAAATCTTGAACACAAAAAACTGCAAGCTCAAGCCACACAAATAAATCTTGAGCTAACAAGTGTAAACCGGAAGATGATTGATGCGGCAAAAAAAATTCAACAAAACGAAAGACAGTTGTCGCAAATGGAACTAGAGCTTGAAAAGCTCAAAGAAGACCTTAAAACAATGGAAGAAAATTTTTTGGCAGAAGACGATAATTTGATAAAAACCGTTTCTGCCTTGCAAATCTTAGCCCTAAAGCCTACAGAGGCTTTGTTTGTTCAACCCTTAACCCCCGTAGAAATAATAAGAAGTGCGATTTTACTTAGAGAAACCGTTCCTTTTTTGGAACAAACCGCTTCTTCTTTACGTGCTGAATTGGCAAAAATTGCAGCAAAAAAACAGCTGATTGAGAATAAATTGGGCAAAATCCAAAAAGAGAAAAAACTATTACAAGAAAAACATCGCGAGCTTGGGGATTTGGTAAGAAAAAAGTCTAAAATAAGAAATTCTGTAGAAATTAAAAGCGAAGAAACAAAAAAAGAAGTGTTAAAACTAGCAGAAAAAGCTCAGGATGTTAGAGATTTGCTTAATAAAATTGAAGCAGAAAAAAAAGAGCGTTTGCGTAAAGAAGAAGAAAGAAGAAAACAAGAAGCTGTTAAAAGAGCAAAGGAACAAAGTAAAATGTTGGCAGAAAAAAAACTGTTAGAACAACAACGTGACAGCTTGATAAAAAGCAGGCCTGAGATTATAAAGAAAACAGGTGTGGCATTTGCAAACGCAAAAGGAAATCTTCCTATGCCGGCAGTGGGAAATGTAGTGGCTTTTTATGGTGAGCAAAAAGTTAAAGGGGTGAAAAATCAAGGTATTACCATTAAAACCAGAAACTATGCGCAGGTTACAGCCCCTTTTGACGGATCTGTTATCTTTTCCGGTGACTTCAGAGGATATGGAAACCTTATCATAATAGAACACGGTGCCGGATACGTTTCTCTGTTGGCCGGATTGCAAGAAATGGATGTTGAGGTTGGACAGATGCTTTTAGCCGGAGAGCCTTTAGGTAGAATGCCCAGCAACGGAGATGCAAAACTTTATATGGAAATTCGCCAAGACGGACAACCTGTAAATCCGTTAAATTGGCTTAACACAAGAGGATAAACAATGAAAAAACTTTTTTTGACAACCGCAATTGCATTAACTCTCGTTTCTTTTAACGTTTCGGCAAAAAAATCCGAAATTGAAGAGCCAAACACATATGAGCTACTCAACCTCTTTGGTGAAGTAATGGAAAGGGCAAAATCTTCTTATGTGGAACCAATAAAAGATCAAAAACTTATAGAGGCTGCAATTAATGGAATGTTGTCAGATCTTGACCCCCACTCCAGCTTTTTAAACGCAAAAGATTTTAAGTATATGAACGAACAAACAAAGGGAAAATTTGGTGGTTTGGGTATAGAAGTGACCATGGAAAGCGGTGTTGTAAAAGTTGTTAGCCCAATAGACGACACACCAGCATTTAAAGCAGGGATTAAAGCCGGAGATTATATTACCCATATTAACGGCGAGCAAGTTATGGGTATGTCTCTTAATGATGCTGTGGCCAAAATGAGAGGAAAAGTCGGCGAAAAAATAAAAATCTCAATAAGAAGATTAAATCAAAAACCTTTTGATGTTGAGTTAAAAAGACAAGAAATAAAAATTACATCCGTAAAATCAGAAATAAAGGCAGATGACGTGCTTTATTTGCGCATATCTTCTTTTAATGAAGATTCCGATGAACTTATTAAAAAAGCTTTTGACAAACACCTGTCTGATAAAATTAAAGCTTTGGTAATAGACGTTAGAAACAATCCCGGTGGGCTGTTAGATCAGGCTGTAAATGTATCTGACCTGTTTTTAGATAAAGGTGAAATTGTATCTACCCGAGCCAGAAATGACGAAGACACCGTAAAATATATGGCAAAAAGCGGTGATGCTGTAAATGGAAGGCCCATTGTGGTTCTTATAAATGAGGGTTCTGCATCTGCAGCAGAAATTTTGGCAGGTGCTTTGCAAGACCATAAAAGAGCCGTTATTATGGGGGAAAAATCTTTTGGCAAGGGCTCTGTGCAAACCATTATTCCTTTAAGCAATTACGGTGCCATGAAAATTACAACTGCAAGATATTATACACCATCAGGAAGATCTATTCAGGCAACCGGAATTATTCCTGATGTAGAGGTCAAGCCTGCAAAAGTGGAAGTTTTTGAAAAAAACTTTGATTTTGGCGAGGCAACTCTCGGAAATTCTTTGAAAAATGAAAATGCCGAGTTCATTCCGCCAGAAGAGAAGAAAAAACAAGACGAATCTCTTACTCAAGACTACCAATTGTCAAGAGCGGTAGATTTGGCAAAAGCGTTGAGTGTATACTCTAAAAAATAGGAGCTGTTTATGAACAAAAAAAACATTATCTATTTCTTAATGATATTGTTAATAATCGCCTTGGGGATTTTTGTCGGATTATTAATTCTTGGCAAAAGTGCGGAAAACCCAAATTCCAGGAAACTAGAAAACATTGCATATGACAAAAACAACAAGTCACCCCGCTTTATTATTGTTTTGCCGGAAAAACAAGAAGACAAACAAGATGTGATGGAAGAAGAGCCCCTTCTAACAGCAGAAAACAAAGAACCTGTTGCAAAAAAAAGCAAAACCGTGGTTGATGCTTCAGAAGTTTTGCAAAAAATTCCCCTGTTAAACAAGCTCTCAAAACAGGAAAACCCTGTTTCACTACCGGTAATAGAAAGAAGCGCGGATTTGGTAGATGCCAACGGATTGCCGATGGTATCTAAAAACAATCAGAAGCCTTGGTTTTTCTATAGCAAAGAAGTTTCTGTGCTTCCGTCTTTTTATAAAATAAGCATTGTAATTGAAAATGCAGGATTACACTCTAAAAACACCGAAATTGCCATAGATTCAATGCCCGAAAATGTTTCTTTTTCTTTCTCTCCGTATGCAAAGAACATTGAAAAACAAATAATTAGGGCCAGAAAAAAGGGGCACGAAACATATGCAGATCTTTTGCTGTTTCCAAAAGATTTATTAAAACAAGACAATGGTCCGCTTGCAATCAGCGCAACAAAAAGTGAAGAAGAAAACAGGCAAATTTATAATAAGTTTTTATCTGTAAAAGCTCCTATTGGTGGTGTTGTAATAAAAGACGGAATTGTTGACGAAGAAAATCCGGAAGCAATAAAAAAACTGTTGCAGAATATTCAAAAAAGAGGGTTGCTGATGGTAGACGCTCTTAAAGAAAGTCAGGTGGCGGATATTGATGTTAAAGAATTACCTCGCCAAAAAGCAGACATTGTAATTGATTCCGGATTTAATAAAGAAAACATTGTAAAACACCTTCACGAAGCAGAAAAAATTGCAAAAAAACAAGGTCATGCACTAATTGTGGCATCACCAAAACCCGTGGTGTTATTAGAAATAAAAGATTGGATTGCTTCTTTTTCAAATCAAGAAGACTTTAAAGGTGTTGATATAGAAATTCAACCAGACAAACCTTTTGTTTTGGTCCCCCTATCTTCTGTTGTGGTAGAGTAATGTTTAGAAATGCCGTAGGAATAGTTGTTTTTAATAAAGATAAAAAAGTGCTGATGTGCGCAAGAAAAGATTTTGCACCAAAAACAAAGCATTGGCAATTTCCTCAAGGGGGTGTTGAGCCCAAAGAGACAATTCTTGATGCTGCAAAAAGAGAATTAGCAGAAGAAACGTCTATCTCAAGCGTTCGTTTTGTGGCATCTCT
>JAZNSB010000059.1:0-76279 GCA_045590955.1 Alphaproteobacteria bacterium
GTATATTAGGAGGCTAACATAATAAAAGACAATAATAATGCTCCGGCTCGCTCAGATGAAGGGCCTCGCATAAATGAAGCTATCAAGGCAAAGACCGTTAGACTTATTGATAGCAATGGTGAGAATAAAGGAATTGTATCCATTCAAGAAGCTCTGGCTTTAGCACAACAACAATATCTGGATTTGATAGAGATTTCTCCACAGGCACAACCTCCTGTGTGTAAAATTCTTGAATATGGAAAATATCGTTACGAAATGCAAAAACGCAAAAACGAAGCCAAAAAGAATCAAAAAGTTGTAAACATTAAAGAGCTAAAAATAAGACCGCAAATAGACACCCATGATTATGAAGTGAAGCTCAAACAGGCAAAAAAATTCTTATCACAGGGAGATAAGGTTAAGTTTACTTTGCGTTTTAAGGGAAGAGAGCTGGCAAATGAAAATAGTGCAAACGTGTTACAACAAATTTTACAAGACATGGAAGGATCTTACAAACTTGATTCTGCCCCCAAATTAGAAGGCAAGCAGATGACAATGTTAATCAGTCCGCTATAAATCCGAAAACACAACAATAAAACCCGATTCCTTACCGGTTTCGGGTTTTAATTTATTCAAAAATTTGATACCTTATTATATCTTTTTCATCCAATCTGTCGCCTGTTTGTACTTCTATTACTTCAACGACCTCATCTGTTTGATTCGCCATTCTGTGTTTTTGTTGTCTTTTTATTATGCAGGTTTGATTTTGCTCAGCCTCAAACTGTTCATCTTCCACCACAAACAACGCTTTTCCCTTAACTACAATCCACAATTCATCTCTATATTCATGGCTCTGCAAAGAAAGGCTTTTATGAGGCAATACCGTAATTTTTTTTACAACATAATCTTCTCCAACCACCAAAACATCATATTTTCCCCAATGACGTGTTTCTGAAGTTCCCTCATCATATAGAACTTCTAATGATTTCATTTTTTGATCCTTTCTCTTAAAAATTTTGCATAATCTTTATATTCGTTTTTTTGGTTGGTTCTTCCGTAATTTGCATTATGGATTCTCCTGTTACAAGAAACAAACTCTGCTTTTTTGATAGATATACCTGTGTTTTCCAATCTGTTTGTTAAATCAATAACATCTCCGGTAATAACTCCTTCTTGCCAAAAACCGATTATATCAAACACTTCTTTTTTAAACAACGTTGAACCTGTTAAAATTCCATAAAACGGATTAGGCTTTACAAATTTTTGCTGATCTGGAGTTTCCGGCGAACAAAAATCTTTAAGCTGCGCCATGATAATATAATTGTCATCAGATTTCTGCATTTCCTCAACCAGTCGCTTTAATGCACCTTCTGTAAGCATATCATCTTGATCAATAGTCAACCAATAATTACCTTTTGCTTCTCTAATGCCGGTGTTTTTACCGGCCACTTGTCCCTTATGAACATCATTAACAATCACCCTTGCTCCCATTTGACGAGCAATTTCAACGGTTTTATCCGTAGAGATATCGTCAATAACAATAATTTCATGAGACACATCTTGCGATTGAATACTTTCAATACACTCTTTAATATATTTTTCTCCGTTATAAGACGGAATAACCACTGAAATTAAATCTGTCATAGTGTATCACCTCCTTATTACCTATTCCATCTGTTCACCACAAGGCAAATTGATTTTTCTGTTTTCAATATGACAATAGTGACAGAATTGAGAAAATGGTCTGGCATAGTATTTAATCATACGCTCTCTTAATTCTTTACTGTCCAGTTCCCGAATATTCACGAGTTCATCCTTAACTCCTTGCGTCAATTCCATACACCGGCTGACATACACTGCCAAAGTACATTGCGTAATCAATCCTTCACACAACATTGTGCAATAACGACCATAACATGTATCATAAATAGCCTGTACAATTTTTGGATCACGGTTGTCTATGTACAACTCAGGCATCGTGGCCCAAGTGGCCGCGTCTCTTTTTTCTTGGTAATTATTAAAGTTAATCCCGTTATCAATCAGAATCTTTTTAAATTCATCGTATTGAACTTTTACATTTCCTTTGATGTTTTTAACCTGGCGATAATCACTGATTTGAACGGCCACTTTTTTATGTTGCATGGCTTTAATTAACTCTGGGGATGGCAAAATTGTACAATTTGTCGCAATAAAAATGTGCTTTAATTGTCTTTTTTTGACAGCATATTCAAGCATTTTGGGTAAATCTTTGCACAACAATGGCTCACCACCAACAAGTCCAAAATCATAGATATAATCCACTGATTTTAATAATTTATCAATATCATTTTTGAAAGTTTCAAAAGTGGTAATATTTGCATGTGTTTTGTTATTAAAGTAGGGAATAAAAGTATTACAATGCTTGCAATTCAATGTGCATCGCGTTGTTACAACATATTCCAAATTGGGCATGGCCGCTTTTCTCTTGATTAAGAATCTCAAAGCTTGCATATTATTATAAAACTTTTCACCATACTTAAAGTGGCTCAAGAAATCCATAAATGGCGTTGGGAAAAGTTCTTTTATCCAACCCGCTTGAGCATTTTTCCAAATATGCTTGGTGCTGTTCTTTTTAAACCATTTCCATTCTTGTTTATTCATACACGCTCCTTTTGGTTAAATCTTAATTTTTTCGTTTGCATTTTTATCTGTTTTTTCAATAAATGCAAGTTGTTTTAGCAATGTGGTCAATGGCAATCTGTGCTTATTTGACAAGAAAAACAAATTCTTTTTACTGTGCCAAGAAGCTCCCATCCAATGGACGGAATATGTTTCCGGCTTAATTAAATCATGAGAAAATTCCATGTCAAAATGAAGCGGATTAAAATAAGTCGGTGGGTAAATTGTAATATCATCATTTTGCACAACTTCATCTAAGCTTGGCTCTAAATTATACATTTTTTGCAGTATTTGCTTAAAAATCTTGGTAATAATAAAATCAGGGCTTTTCCAAATTTCTTCCTGATAAAAATCAACCATCTCTTTGATAAGGGGATGCCCTTTTTCTGCACCAAACACTGCCATTTCAGGTATGTTATTCAAACAATTACCAATGAACATTTTATGTTGTAAAAAGGGCGCAAAATCTTTATAAACTGTAACATCCGTATCCAAATAAACTCCGCCATGATCATAAACGGCCTTAACTCGCATATAATCGGCAACATAAGCCCACATTTTAAGATCATATACTGTTTTGAACCAAACATTGTGTTCATATTCATATTCATAATCAAACCATTGTTTTGATTTTTCGTTAAGCTCTATAATTTCAAATCCTGGCATTTTATCACGCCAGTTTTCAATACAAATGTCTGCCATTCTTGATTTTGGCTCACCATATCCCCACACATAAAAAATCCGTTTTGGTATCATTTATTTTTTCCTTTATAATTCATAAAATTTATAACTCGCCTTTTTGCCATTTTTCATCATAAATTAATGGAGGAAGTCCATGCCAATCAATACTTCTTTTTTTAACCTGAGCTGGCACACCTACTATTAAACAGTTTTGTTCCGTAAATTTTTTTGTAACAACAGATGCTATTCCGACAATACAATTATTGGGAATTTGAGCATTTTTTGTGATTGTAACACGTTCCCCCAACCATACATGATCTCCAACTACAATTGGTGTTGTTGGCAAATTTATACATTTTTTGGTTTTTGCATCTAACACGCTATGGCCATCTCCCCAAACTTTTACATTATTGGAAATCATACAATTTTTACCGATTAAAACTTCATTACTTATTGAAGCAATAAATAACGAACAGCAGGTAGTCTCTTCACCTATTACAACCTTACAACCATCATCATAACAACCGACATGAAACTCCCCACCATTAGCATTCTTAAATTCCACCAAAGAATTATTACCCCCAAAGTTTAATTCAGATCCTGTTAGATTTTTCGGATTTTTAATGGTCAAAACATTTCCATCGCCATAAAAAACAACCTTTATTCCCAATTTCCTTTGGGCTTTTTTAGGCGTTAGATAAAATGTTTTGTTATTTTTAATCAATACAATTTTATTGTTTTTTGGTCTTTGCGCAACCCATATTTTAAAACAAAGAAACCGATAAACTCTAAATGTTTTCATAAAACCAGTTTTAGACATTTTTTTCTTTATTTTTTTTGAAAACAATCTCATACTTTATACCTACTATTTATTTTGCCATTTTTTTAATATCCAAGAAGAAGAGTTTGTTTTATTGTCTCCACCAACACCAAAAACCAAATCAACACCACATTCTTGGCATGTTTTTATCTCTGGTATATTATCTTTTCCTCGGTCGCCTCCATTTGCAAACACAAGCCTGTCATTTGGAAACATCTTGCGCACTTTACAAATTCCGTCAGAAGCAGAATTATCTCTATCATCAAAATCAATTGCACAAATCACACCTTTTAAGTTTTCACAAATTGTTTGTCTTGTTTTAAATGATTGAAAATTTCTGCCTTTTTTTCTACACAACCATTCATCAGAATTAACCAATACAACAACACCATCACTTGCCTCTGCAGAAGCTTTAATCATAGCAATATGACCTTCATGAATTGGATCAAACCCTCCGCTTACAATATAATAAGTTGCCATTATTTTTTTCCTTTCAAACATTCAACAATTTTATCAGAAATTATTTCACATGTTTTATCCCAAGAAAACATTTTTGCTCTTTCCAAACCTTTTTTAACATATAGATCTCGCATTTGCTTATCATAATAAAAAGTTTTAAATGCTTCCAAAACTTCTTCTTCGTTTTGTTCATCCACCAACAAAGCGGCATCTCCCACCACTTCCGGTAAAGAACTATTATTTGCACAAATAACAGGTGTCCCCGCCATCATGGCTTCCAGTGGAGGCATACCAAACCCTTCATACAACGACAAGAATATAAAGAACAACGAATGGCTATACAGAATATTCACATCCTCCACATCCACATACCCCAACGGCACAATATATTTGGCATATTTTTCATATTTATCGCCCAGATATTTTTTTAAGCCATCAACCAACTTTTCCTTACCATTTCCACCCAATAAAAAATATAAGTCCGTTATGTTGTTTTTATCAATAAAATCAATAAAGTATTTCACACTACCAACAATGTTTTTGCGCTTATCATCCACAGCGCCCATATAGAAAATATATTTTGCTTCAAGATCCAAACTTGTCTCATATTTTTCAAACACAGCTCGTAATTGAACTGGATCATGCAACACCTTAAAGTCTTGAGCCGAGGAAATAGGCACAACACAAATATGGTCTTCCTTCATATTATCAAAGTATTTTAGGAAATCTGTTTTACTACAATTAGAATTTGCAAAATAGTACGTATAAGGTGACAAATTATGATGGAAATCATAAAATACTTTCGTAAACGCATGTGGAAACCACCCATTATCAAACATCGGCATGGCATCATGCAACATATAAAAAGAATTAAAGTGCTCAAACTGATTACTATGCGCAGGATTAAAATAACAATCATAGTTAGCTATGTTAAATTTTAAATTTCTAATGATACGATAATTTCCTCCTTTACCAAGTCTAAATGCGGGACAAATACTTTTGAGATTTTGAAATACTTTATCCTTTGTATAAAAATCAATTAAATAACTGGAACCTACCAACAAGGTCACATCAAAACGCTCATCTTGTGCAAACTGTCTCAATAGATTATAGGCCACCCAATAGATACCACGCTTAACCTTTTCATCTTGATCCCCTAAACGCAAAACTTCGGCATCAAAAAGCAATTTAATTTTTTTACCGACAGCTGAAAAGGATAATTTTTTCATTAATTCTGACAGCCGTCTTGAAGAATCCGAGTTGGGATAAATCTTATTTCTGCGCGTCGCATAAACATCTTCTATCAACCGATTAAGAAACAGATTCTTATCCTCCTCACTAATAGGATATTTATTAGGCAATTCAGCAACAATGGTAATATACTTTATATAGTCCGCAACTTGTTCAACAGACCAAAAATCAGAATTCAAGCTTCCTTCTCTACGCATATAGTAATACTGAGCACAATCCATCACCTCTATTTTTTTGGCACAAAAAACAGCGTGAATTAAAAAGCTTGGATCTTCTCCCACCAACAAACCAGCCGGAAATTCTATATTATTTTTTACAATCAGTTCTTTTTTAAAAATTGCTGTTGTATATTGCCCTAAAAATTGATACTTATTAAGACGAATTCTACAATTAAAACAATCAATCACTTCTTTTCCATCTGGATAACGTATCTTGAGATCTGCCCCCTTCACAATATCTGCATCAGTTTCTTTGGCTTTGTTATACAGTTTTTCATAAAAATCCGGATCTACAAAATCATCAGAATCAACAAACCCCAGATATTCACCTTGGGATTTCTCAATGGCCGTATTTCTTGCCACGGCTGCTCCATGATTTTTTTCAAAATCAATTATTTTAATTCTGTTATCTTTTCCAGCATATTCTTGTAACAACTGCAAAGAAGCGTCTGTAGAACAATCATTCACACAAATAATTTCAATATCGGCAAGTGTCTGAGCAAGCAAACTGTCCAGACACTTTGACAGATATTTTTCTGTATTATAAACCGGAACAATAACAGAAACTTTGATCATATTATTTTACCTGCTGTTCTCTGATTTTTGTTTCTTCTTTAGAATAACCGATAGAATCTTTTTCCGGTGTCCAACCAGTATCTTCTTTTACTTCATGGATAGGGTCTGCCAACAAAAGCTCTTGAGCATCATTATATTCTGACAAGGTCATTACAAAGTTTGCATCTTTTGCAATTTTTGCATCAATTTCTGCTTGCGCATCAGTTTCTTCTGCCGGCAATAAAATTTCTTTTTCTTTCATTGCATCAATAAGATTCTGCAAATTTTGCTTTACATCATCACCTGCGCCCAATTCTTTTAATTTTGCACATATATTTTCTTGGCTTACACCTTTGATAATGTTTTCAAACACTACTGTTGCCAAAGAATTCATTCCATAATAAATTCCTGTTTCGCTATTAATGATAATTGCCATATCATCAGTAATATCCGCAAACATTTTTTCTTCATTTAATTGATAAGTTGTCATTTTCACTCCTTTTTTAATTTTTTTTCATATTTTCACAAAATTGTCTCAAACATTTTACGTTTTCATTTATATCAGGACAAAGATTTATCTGATAAAACTTAAAATCTTTTAAGAAACCGATTAATTTTTGTATTGTTTTAATATCATGTGCATCTTGTGTCTGTTTTACTGTAGAATGTATCAATTGAGTAATTGCTCTGCCTTTTTTGCATTCCACAATAGATGGTTTTTCATCAGGCACAATTTCAGGGAACATACAAACTTTTATCGGATATTTATCTTTAAATTGGTTATGATATGCATCAATGTTTATTACATATTTGTCTTTTCTGGCATTATTGCACACAAACTTTCCTTTAATATCATCATAAAGTTTGCCATACATCTTTGGAGACAAAGTAATAATTGAATAAATCGGATAAGAATATAAGTTTTGACCTTCTTTTTGCAAAATCAAATAATCATCTGAAACATATTCAAAGCCCTGCATCATGGCAAGCACGGCCAAAGTTGATTTACCTCTTTGTCCTCTGGCACAAAACAAAATTCCGTTATTATCCAAACCAACCACGGCACCATGCACCAAATTTGTTGTTTCCGTCTTCAAAATTTTATTAAACATTTGCACAAAAATATGACCTTGTTTAATAAATTCTTCAAAGCTAAGATCTTTTACACCATAGTAATATGTATTTGTTTCAACATCATGAGCTTCAACAAAACCTTCTGGCATAAACCTGACCACCGGATTATGTTTACTGTATTGTTCACACATCCATTCAACTTGCATTACTCCACCGGTAGCTTTGGTTAGCACCTGCTCCAATCTAAACCTTGTTTTAAGCGCTTCATTATTTTGTATTATTTCTTTTGTCAAAGAAATTGTATCTTTTTCATTCCACAACACAATTGTTGCAACGCAATCAAGCTTTTCATCTGTCATACTATAAGATATCTGACGTTGCATCAACGGCAAAAAATCTTGATGATAAGACACAATCTTTACGTTAACAGGACCAAGCTTTACATATTTTTCAAAAGCAACTTCAGCATTTTTTTCAATATGCTGTCTCAAATTATCAATATAAGTCTTTATCTTAATCAAATTGTTTTCAGTTACCCTCATATTATCCCCTATATATTTTCAATACTAAATTTATAAGCTTTGGACTTTTATAGATTCTTTTACATATAAAATGTTTTGGCTTATACTTAACCCACTGTTTTAGCTCCTCAAAACTTTTCAATGCATTTTTCAGCCTCAATTTTTTACACTTCATTTTTGCTTCATAAACAAACTTTTTATAAAAGAAAACTTTTTCATAATAAGGATATGTTTTCTTGTGCAAATCTTCATCATTTACAAACTCTGACAAAAAGCCGGGCAAAAGCATTCCAACAAACTTTGCAGCTAAAAACATTGGTGTCAGCGCATTAAAATTAATAGCAAGTTTTTTTACTTTATTTATATCAAATCCTTCTTGCGACATTAAAAACTGACAGTCAAAAATTGTGAAAAGCACTCCGGAAATTGAACAATTTCTATGCAAATTTTTTGTCAAATTACATAAAGCAATCAGAAACAAAACTTCATTGTCGGGCACTAATGTTTGTGTTCCAAAAACATTAGTTTGACGAGCACCGTCCAACAGCATTGACAAATACTTTTTATCATAATCAATATCCAAATCCAAAAATCTGTGAATATCCAAAATTCCGGCGTCTGACCCAGGCAAATGCAAATCCACACTGTGAGCACCCTCTTCCTGCTCTGCTTCATATCCCATATCTCTGGCAATTTCCAAAGATTTTTCATATTTTGCATTATCCAAAATCAAAACATCAATATCGCCCATATGCCTTGGCAAATCAAACCTCAGATGTTTCATTGCGCCACCTTTTATTATCATCGGCACAATATCGTGTTCGTTTAATTTTTTACAAATTTTTGTATAGTGAGCAAGCAATCCCAAATTTGCAAACCTAAAGAAATTCATCACACCGTTTAATCTGGGCAAAATTTCTTCCGGCCATTTCAGATTCGGATTCTGTTTTTTAACATATGCCAATAAAAGAGCTGTTTTGGCATCGTTTTCATCCAACTTCCAAACCTCAAACAATTTATCCAAATTTTCTTGAGTTTTTTCTTGAACAAACACAAAATCCATCAATCTTTTGTTTTTTGCAGAAACAATTTCTTCATAAAAACACATCAGCAGATTCTTTTCCACATCTGCCGCACTCTTAGTTTGCTTAAATACATTATCCAAATTCATTTTTTAATCCTCGCTCAGCAGAATACTACCCCCTCCGGATTTTTCAAACTTTTTTTTATTTTATTTCAAAGTTTTGTGGATTAAAAAAAATAATAATGAAATTTGTCTCAAAGGTGTTATATTTGCCTCATGATAAAAATAGAAAACTTAGATAATATAAGCGAACAAGAAGCTTCTTCTTTATTAGAACACCTGGCCAAAGAAATGGCAAAGGCAGATATTGCATATTATCAAAAAGATGACCCATATATCACAGATGCACAATATGATGAACTCAAACTTTTAAACGAAAAGCTTGAGGCAAAATTTCCACAGCTGATCAGAGCAGACAGTCCAAGCAAAAGAGTTGGCGCAAAAGTGGCAGAAGAATTTGGCAAAATAACACACAAAGTTCCCATGTTAAGCTTAGCAGATATTTTTTCCGTTGAAGAAATATCTGATTTTGTAGACGGTATAAACCGATTCTTAGGCTCACAAACAAACATAGATTTTATGGCAGAGCCCAAAATAGACGGCCTTTCTTTTTCTGCATTTTATGAAGATGGATTTTTTGTTAAGGGTGCTACCAGAGGAGACGGCACCACCGGAGAAGACATTACCGAAAACCTAAAAACCATAGGTTCTTTACCATTAAAATTACAAGGTATCTTCCCGCAAAAAGTAGAGATACGCGGCGAAGTTTACATGACCAAGAGCAACTTTTTTGCCCTAAACAACCAACAACAGGCTGAAGGCAAAAAAGTTTTTGCCAACCCACGAAATGCTGCTGCCGGCTCTTTAAGGCAATTAGACCCTGCTGTTACAAAATCCAGAAACTTAAGCCTTTTTGCATACTGCTGGGGAGACTGTTCGCAGATTACTTGGTCAAGCCAATCAGAATTTTTTGAAACCATAAAATCTTGGGGATTCCCTGTAAATCCACTAAACAAACTTTGCCACAACCTAACAGATTTAGAAAACGCATATACATCTTTAATGGACGTAAGATCATCTTTGGATTATGACATTGATGGCATTGTTTATAAAGTGAACCTACTTAGTCTGCAAGACAGACTTGGCTTTTTAACCAGAACACCTCGTTGGGCAGTAGCTCACAAGTTTCCGGCAGAACAAGCCATTACCAAACTAAACAACATTCGCATTCAGGTTGGTAGAACCGGCGCACTCACCCCTGTTGCAGATTTAGAGCCCATAAACGTTGGTGGGGTAATGGTATCACATGCCACATTGCACAATGAAGATGAAATAATCAGAAAAGACATCAGAATTGGTGATTTTGTAAAAATACAACGTGCTGGGGACGTCATTCCACAAATAGTTGAATCAATCAAAGAGAAAAGAACACAAGATCTTCCTGTATTTGAGTTTCCTATGTTATGCCCTCAATGCGGAGCACATACCGTACGCCCTGAAGGAGGCGCAATCAGACGTTGCACGGGAGGATTAAGTTGCCCGGCGCAAGCCAAAGAAAGACTCAAACACTTTGTTTCAAGAGAAGCATTTGACATTGAAGGTCTTGGAGAAAAAAATATAGAAGAATTTTATCAAGCCGGCATCATCAAAACCCCGCTTGACATTTTTACTCTTGAAAAAAGAAACAAACCGGCAGATTTATTTGGTTTTTCAGAAGGTCTTAATCTTGAACAAAGAGAAGGATGGGGCAAAAAATCTGTAGAAAAACTGTTTTCTTCAATCAATGCAAAAAGAACTATTTCTCTTTCAAAATTTATCTATGCTTTGGGCATTCCGCAAATTGGCGAAGCAACATCAAAAATTTTGGCAAAAAATTATATAAGCTTTAAAAACTTTGCCCAAGAAATGACAGAAAAAAACAAAGAAAAACTCATCAGTATTGACCAGATAGGCCAATCAATGGTAGAAGACATTTTTGCATTTTTTGAAGAACCTCACAACTTAACTTTGCTGTCCGGACTTTTACAAGAAATCACTGTTGAAGATTGGCAATCTACAGAAAATAAAGATTCTCCTTTATATGGCAAAACCATTGTATTTACCGGAACTTTATCAAAATTAACCCGCTCAGAAGCCAAAAACAGTGCCTCATCATTGGGAGCAAAAGTATCCGGTAGCGTATCAAAACACACAGATTATGTGGTAATGGGCGCAGATGCCGGAAGCAAAGCAAAAACAGCCCAAGAATTAGGCATCAAGATCATAAATGAAGAAGAATTTTTACAATTAAGATAAATTACTTTTTGTTGTTATAAATCTTTTCATCAATAAAAGATTTCATTTTTTCTTTATATTCGGCACCCCATTCCAACAAAGAATCAATAATGGGTTTAAGGCTTTTTCCCAAATTAGTAAGTTTATACTCTACTTTTGGTGGAATTTGCGCATATACTTTTCTAATCAAAATGCCTTGCTCTTCTAACTTTTTCAAATTAGAAGTTAATACTTTTTGAGTAATATCTCCCAACTCTTTTTTGAGCTCTCCAAATCTTTTTGTTCCTTGCAATAAGGTCTCTACGATAAGAATTTTCCACTTATCCCCAATTATATCCAAGGCAAATTTTGTTGGGTGATTATTTTCTTTTTCTTTCTTTTCCACTATTTTTTCACCTGACTAAAATGCAGAAAACATATTATAGTATCTTTTAGAAACTAAGGCTTTCTAAAGTGCCTACTTTACGAAATACGATATATGACTATAGTTAGCAAGTCAAATAAAAATTAAAACAAGAAGGAAAAAAATGAAAAAAAATTACAAATTAGCATTACTGTGCACTGCCGGCGCATTAATAATGAGCAATGTAGCTCATGCAAGCGGTTATCAGTTAAATGAATTTTCTGCCACAGGATTGGGAAGAGCTTTTTCCGGCGCAGGTATTGTTGGCGACGACTATTCTGCCATTGCGTTTAACCCTGCAGGCATGATGTTAAAAGATTCCGGCATCCAAGGCGGATTAACCTCTGTTCAGATGCATTCAAACGTAACCGGAGAAATTGAATCTACCATCCCTTACCCCAATACTCCAAACGGACGTATGAATTTATGGAAGGCTTTACCACACTTTTTCGGACAATACAAATTAAACGACAAAACCAGAGTTGGTTTGGGCGTATATTCTCCGTTTGGTTTGGCATCAGTATATAACTATAATTGGTTTGGTGCGGGACACGGCACAAAAACAGAATTGGAAGTTGTAGATGTTGCTGCAGCTTTGGCATATCAAATAGATCCCAAAGTAAGCATTGGTGGTTCTGTGATTTACAGATATGTTCATGGCAACCTTATCAATGCTTTTACAAAAAGCGGATACTTTTTTCCCGGCACTGTAAACCAAATGGACTTAGACGGCTGGGATTTTGCATATAGCTTTGGCCTTATGTTTGAACCCGTAAAAGGCACACGTTTTGGTGCATCATACAGAATAAACAATGCACATACCGTAAAAGGTCAAAACAAAATTTATGGATTGACCACACCTCCGTTTAGCGCATTAAACGGTATTTATGAAGGTCGTTCTACCATGACTTTGCCGGACACATTAACATTGTCTGCTTTTCATAAGTTGAACGACAAAATTGACCTAACGGCAACAGCCAGATACACACGTTGGTCTGTATTTGACGACTTTGTAATGCAAACAACTGCCGGTGGCGGATCTGTTGTAAGAATTCCGGAACGTTGGGGCAATGTATGGACATATTCTTTAGGTATGGATTACCATTACAACGACAACTGGACATTCAGAACCGGTGTTGCCTATGACCCAACTCCAATCAGAAACTCAACATTCCGCACAGCCAGAATTCCTGATTCTGACAGATTTTGGGTAACTGTTGGTACCAGCTATAAAAAAGACAACATGCAATTTGACCTCGGATATTCCCACCTGTTTATGCGCACAGGCAGATCAAACAATACATACGAAGGCTTAACATTGCATACACGTCATGAAAATTACAGCAACATGATTGGAGCGCAAATTCAATATAATTTCTAATCATTTCTGTTATAGCGCTCAAACACCCTTTGCTTAACATCAAAGGGTGTTTTTGTTTGGCATAATTTGTGCAATTTTGTTGAAAAGCAATAAAAAATCAACTAAATTAAATAAAATTTTTTAGGAAAAACACATGATTGCAAAATTAACAGGAACCATAGATTTTATTGGAGCAGAAAGCATTATCCTAGATGTAAACGGAGTTGGATATCTGGTTTTTTGCACCTCAAGAACTCTCGGCAGATTAACAAAAGGAACAATTATCTCCCTATATACAGAAACCGTTGTTAGAGAAGATAGTATCACAATATACGGCTTTGCCGATATGTTGGAAAAAGAGTGGTTCCTAACCTTAACCAAAGTTCAAGGCGTAGGATCAAAAGTAGGACTGAGCATTTTATCATCTGCAAGTTGCACAGAGCTGTCTCAAGCACTTGTTGTTCAAGACAAAAACATATTCGCCAGAGCCAACGGTGTAGGTCCTAAACTTGCCCAAAGAATTGTTACGGAATTAAAAGATAAAATTGTTCAGCTACCGCTTGGAGCTCAAAAATCAGATTTGGGTAATGCCTTAAATATAGGCACCACAGATTCTCTGTCGGCTCCAATACCGGAAGAAACATATTCTGACCCCACAGCCATGGAAGATGCCATTTCTGCGCTTGTCAACTTAGGATACCAAAAAATAGAAGCATATCGCGCCGTTAATTTAGCGGCCAAAAACAACCCTCAGGCTGATATGCAAGAACTAATAAAACAAGCACTAAAAGAATTTGTTAAAAAGGAGTTTTAATATATGGAAGAAAGACTTGTAAGCCCTAATACGCTTGAAGAAGACAATTCAGAGATTAATACTCCGATAAACCTTCGTCCAAACAAATTAAGCGAATTTGTCGGACAACAACAGGTTTGTGAAAATCTGCAAGTGTTTATTCAATCTGCAAAATCAAGAAATGAGGCTTTGGACCACACTTTATTTTTTGGACCTCCCGGACTTGGCAAAACCACGCTTGCCGGCATTGTTGCCAAAGAACTTGGTGTAAACTTTAAAGCAACTTCAGCCCCCATGATTACAAAATCTGGAGATTTAGCTGCCATTTTAACCAATCTTGAAGCAAATGATGTTTTGTTTATTGATGAAATTCATCGCCTCAATCCGGCAATTGAAGAAGTTTTATATTCTGCAATGGAAGATTTTCAGCTTGATTTGATTATTGGCGAAGGTCCTTCTGCCAGATCTGTAAAAATAGATCTTAAACCATTTACATTAATCGGGGCCACCACCCGCTCAGGATTACTTTCTGCTCCATTAAGAGAAAGGTTTGGCATTCCGTTAAGATTAGACTTTTATACACCACAAGAATTAATGCAAATTGTTCAAAGAGGAGCAAACTTGCTTGGCATCAACATGAATAAAGAAGGAGCTTTAGAAATTGCCAAAAGATCACGTGGCACTCCTCGTGTGGCAGGCAGACTTCTTAAAAGGGTAAGAGATTTTGGATTAATATCAAAAGCAAAAACCATAGATGAGCAAATTGCCGATAACGCACTTATGCGTCTTGAAGTAGATAATTATGGTTTAGATTCGTTTGACAGAAGATACCTTGGTTGCATTGTAAAAAATTATGGCGGAGGCCCTGTTGGTGCAGACACACTCGCAGCAGCTCTTTCTGAAGAAAGAGATACAATTGAAGAAGTTATTGAACCATTTTTGCTAAAACTTGGATTTATCCAAAGAACCCCCCGGGGCAGAGTAATTTCTGAACTTGGATATTCTTATTTAGGCCTAACACCACTCAAAAAAACAACAAAGCAGTTTGATTTATTGGAGGATTAAATTATGACAGATTGTGTAATGCCTGCAACCGGTAAGCTTATCGGTAACAAGTTTTATTATCCCATCAGAGTATATTTTGAAGATACCGATATAGAAGGCATTGTATACTTTGCCAACTATCTTAAATTTGCAGAAAGAGCCCGCACGGAATTTGTTCGTTATCTTGGATTTAGACAACAAGACAATTTTGAAAACGGAGAAAAAAAAGGTTTTGTGGTAAAACACATGGAAATAGATTACAAAAAACCCGCCACACTGGACGACTGTTTAACTGTTACCGTCCAAATTTCAAAAATGAAAAACGTAAGCATTGAACTTATTCAAGAAATAAAACGCCAAGAAGAAACCTTGGCAGTAGTTACCATAAAAGTCGGTTATATGGACTTTAACAGTGGAAGTTTATGCAAATT
Source organism: Alphaproteobacteria bacterium (assembly GCA_045590955.1). Lineage (GTDB taxonomy): Bacteria > Pseudomonadota > Alphaproteobacteria > RF32 > CAG-239 > JAZNSB01. The sequence continues at coordinate 15,606 of JAZNSB010000059.1, forward strand.
AAGTCCTCAAATGCTTGAAAAATTTGCTTTAGCAAGTTGCTGTTAATAGAAAATTTAGCAATTAGCAATTATCTTTCTTATAAATTCAAAAATTTATAAGGAGATTTGCCATGGCACAAGCAGCCCAAGGAAGCTTTGAAGACGGACGTTTTGTATATCCTATCAGAGTATATTATGAAGACACAGATGCAGAAGGCGTTGTGTATCATCTTAACTACCTCAAATACATAGAAAGAACAGGCATAGAAATGCTCAGAGCCATTGGTTTTTCTCAAAAAGAAAACATGCAATCAGAAAACCCTATTGCACTTGTTGTCAGACATTTAGACATTGACTACAAATCTTTTGCATTTTTGGACGACTTACTATGGGTAAAAGCTAAACCCGTTGCCGTTAAGGGGGTAAGAATGACATTAAATTATGAAATTTATAATGAAGACAGACTTCTTACCACCGCCACAGAAGACATTGTGATTGTTGATCTAAAAACCAAACGTCCAATGCGCCTGCCCGCCGATTTGGTAGAAAAATTAAGCAAATATATGTAGAAAAGTACATAATTTTAATCAATTTTTTAGTATTTTCTGTTAGATTTTTTCATAAATGGAAATTTGTTTAAAAATCTAGCTAGGAAAATAACATGGATACACAACTTTTAACAACAGCTACTGCCGGAAATTCATTTTATGATTTAGTCTGGGATTCAGACTGGATGACCAAAATCATTTTACTTGGATTGATTGCCGCTTCTGTATGGACATGGGCCATTATCATTGAAAAAATCGGTATGTTTAAACAACTCAAAATGCGCACCAAAAGTTTTGAAGCAAAATTTTGGTCAGGCGGTTCACTGGACAGATTATATGAAAACATTGGCAACAAACCCAAAGACCCAATGTCTGCCATGTTTGTTGCAGCCATGAAAGAATGGAAAAGAACAAATATTTTAAAAGCAAAAATAGACAGAGGCTTTAGGGGTGTTTCTTTGCAACAAAGAATAGAAAAGTCAATGTGTGTTTCCATGGACAAAGAACTTGAAGCAATGGAAACCCGTCTTGGATTTTTATCTTCTACCGGTTCTGTGGCTCCGTTTGTAGGATTATTTGGAACTGTTTGGGGAATTATGGATTGCTTTCAAGCTATTGCCCTAACACAAAACAACTCTCTATCTGCCATTGCTCCCGGTATTGCAGAAGCCTTATTTACTACTGCCTTTGGTTTAATTGCCGCTATTCCGGCTGTAATTGCTTATAACAAATTTTCTTCAGATGTAGACAGATATGCCAAACGTTTAGAAAACTTTTTAAGTGAATTCTCAAGCATTTTATCAAGAGAAATTGACGATAGCGCCATGAAAGCAGAAATTGCAGGAGAATAAAATGTTCAACTATGGAATCAGAAGAGAAAGAAGAAGTTCTCGCAAAGCAAACGCAGACATAAACATCACTCCGCTGATAGACGTTACCATGTCTTTGCTTGTTATTTTTATGGCTGCCGCACCGCTAATGACCACCGGAATTGCGCTTGATTTACCCAAAGTTGGAGGCAAAGCCCTAAATGAAGATGTTACATCTGTCAACATAAGTGTTGACAAAGATGGTTATTATTACGTGGGAGAAAAAGAAATTGCCCAAGATAACCTTGTTGAAAAATTAAAAGCCATCAAAGATGCCAACAAAGATATTTCCATAACCATATCCGGTGACACTGCCGCAGAATATGGACGTGTAATAGGGTTAATGGCCATATTAAAACAAGCAGGTTTTGAAAAAGTAGGATTAAAAACAGAACCGCAAAAACAAACAAAAAAGAGTAAAAAAACAAGGAAAAAATAGTGAAAGACCCTCTTTACAAATCGCTGTTAGGGCACTTAATACTGGTCCTTATTATCATATTGGATATGCCGGCTTTATGGCGTAAAGATATGTCTATACACCAAGTGCCCATAATTGTTGATTTGAAAGATGTAAAAATTTCACAAATGACCAACCTTCCACCAAAAGTTAAGCTCGGCAAAGAAAATAAAGAAGCAAGCACCATAAAACGCAAAAAAGAAAATTATACTCAAAAAGAAGAAAAGCCCAAAACAACTGCTCCCAAACAAGAGACGGTTGAAACAAAAGAGCAACCCAAAGAACAAGAAGTAAAAAAAACCAAAGAATCTTTTTTGGTAGCCCCACCGCCGGCAAAACCAAAACCCAAAACAAAGCCTAAAGAAAAACCAAAACCGGCCCAATCTGACAAACAAAGAACTAAAAAAGAAGAACCCAAAAAAGAAAATAAACCGGCCAATAAAGACCCTGTGCTTGCAAATCCTCTTAAAAGTTTGTTGGCATCTGTAGATGCATTGGAAAAAGAACTTGGCTCAAAAGATGAACATGCCACCACAACTTCAACCGAAGGGTACAAACATCAAGGTGTTGATGGCGGAACCGTTGGTTCATATTTTTCAGAACTTTCCATTTCAGAAACAGATTTACTTGCTGGCAGATTAAGAGCATGTTGGAATTTGGACCCTGGTGCCAGAGGTATTCAGGATATGATTATTGAAATAAGAGTTCATTTAACTCCAGAAGGTAAAGTTCAAGATGTAAAAATTTTAGACACCAACAGATACAGCACAGATAAACACTTCCGCTCTGTGGCAGAAAGTGCTAGAAGAGCCGTATATGTATGCGCTCCATACACCATATTTGTTGAAAAATATGCCGACCAATACGATATGTGGAAGACCATGTTATTAAGATTTAACCCGCTTGATGGAGAAGTAAAATGAGATTAAGCACAACAAAATTAGTTACGGAAAGCGCAGAATATATGATAAAAAATTATAAAAGCATGTCTGTATTTTGCCTTATTTGTTATGTCTTTATGTGTTCTTCAAAGCTGTTTGGCGGATGGCAGAGACCGGAATTTTTAATTATCCTGGCAATTGCATATATTGCGTTGGTTTATTTTTTCAGATTTTACTTTAATAAAAAACCATTTTTTCAACTCAAAAGTGTCGGAAAATCTTTAATTCCTTCCACCAAAATTTTTATGATAATGCTTTTATTTACTTCTCTGTTAATTTTCTTGCCGTTTTTAGGATTATTTATTGATGCCGGCACTAATTACTGGGACAAATACATGCAATATCTGCAAGCATTTCAACAAGAAAGTCAAGTTGTTGACTTGGTACTAAATATGCTATTTATCTTTACTTCTCCAATTTTCCTATACCGACCAAGCTTAGCATTTATTTCTTCTCTTTTGGGCAGAAGCCCGTCTCTTCGCACCGCATGGAAAAAATCAACAGACAACTACTGGGTATTTTTTTCCATTGTTTTTGGTATAAATATTGCTTTACTGCTGTTACGCACAGTTCTTACCAATGACTACATATTCTTTATTTTTGCTTCCGGACTTACCATATACTTTAACATTATATTGGCAAAAACTTACGAAATTTTATTTAACTTAGAGCAATAATCCTGCAAAAAATTTTGCCATTCAGTCAAATGTTGCTCTCTAAAAAAGTGTGTTAAAAAATCTACCATGCACTTGTGTCTTATTTTTCCTTCTTCAATGGCATAATCTGTATAAAGCATGTCTTTTATTTTGAGCAATTTTTCAAAAAAGTGATTAATAAAGTTATCTGACTTTCTGTTTGGCAATTTATATCTCTGATAAGAAATATCTACTTCCGGCCAAACTTTTTCATCAAAAACAACCGTCTGACATCTGGCAAAAGCATAATTTAAACACCTGATTATTCCATTTATGCCAATTGCATCTAACATATCTGCATCGGAAACAATTTTTGCTTCAAGCAAAGTTGGTTGCAAACCTTTTAATCGCTTAGAATAGCCTATTTGAGCAATAACATCCAAAACAAGCTTTTGCACATTTTCATCAACACCGGCATTTTTCATAATGTTTTTTGCATTAGACAACTTTTCCGAGGTTTCAAATAACTTATAATCATCTACATCATGCAATAAAGCAGCCAATAATGTTACCGTTTCGTTTGCCTCTGTTTGAGTTTTCAAAATTTGTTGAGTTGTATCAAACACCCTTAATACATGATCAAAACCATGCCCTGTATCATCATTTTGTAACAACGATTTCACACTGTTTTTTATATTTTCAATCATCTCGGCACATTTCTCAAATGACTGTGAGCAATTGCCGCTGCCAACGCATCAGAAGAATCATTATTTTCAGGCTTTGCACCCGGCAACAAAACTTTCACCATTGTTTCCACCTGATTTTTGTCCGCATGCCCAACGCCCACAACTGCCTTTTTTATTTTGTTTGCTCCATATTCAAACAACGGAATATCAAACATTGTAGGAGCCAACAATACCACTCCTCTTGCTTCCACCAGTTTAATTGTAGACTGCGGATTAGAATTAAGAAAAACTTCTTCCGCCGCAGCCTCATCAGGTTTATATTGCTCAATTACTTGTGTTAAGGTCTCAAAAATAGATTTAAGTCTTTTAGGCAATGCTTCTTTAGGGTTTGTCTTTATTCTGCCATCGGCCACATAACAAATATGATTGGCATTAACATCTACAATTCCCCACCCTGTTGAAGACAAGCTTGGATCAAGACCTAATATTCTCATAAACTTTCCAATACACCTTCTGCAAATTCTGCATTGTGGAAAACATGTTGCACATCATCATCTTCTTCCAATGCATCAACAAAAGCCAAAAGTTTTTCTGCGCTTTCTTTGTCTGCTATCGTTGTCTTTGCCACAGGTTTCCACTCCAATCTTGAAGCGCAAGGTGTTCCAAATTTTTGTTCCAAAGCCTCTGTAACCACATTCAAATCTTCAGGCAAAGTTTCAATTTCATGAGATTCTTCAGTAAACACTTCTTGAGCACCGGCTTCCAAAGCTGCTTCAAACATTTCATCAGCAGAGGCTGTTTCCAAAGGATATTGCACATATCCTATACGTTGAAAGTTAAATGCCACAGAACCGTCCACACCCATACTTCCGCCTCTTTTGTTAAATAATGCACGCACATTACTTGCCGTTCTGTTTTTATTATCTGTCAAAGCTTCAACAATCACAGCCACGTTTGCCGGACCGAAACCTTCATATCTCATGGTCACAAAATCATCACCACCGGCGGTCTGAGAAGCTTTTGCAATTGCTCTTTCAATGTTATCTTTTGGCATACTTTCAGCTCTTGCTGCCTGCACGGCCAATCTCAATCTCGGGTTTTTATCCGGATCAGGCATACCGGATTTTGCTGCCACAGTAATTTCTCTTGAAAGTTTTGCAAAAACTCTTGCTTTTTTTGCGTCTTGCGCACCTTTACGATACATAATATTTTTAAATTGCGAATGTCCTGCCATTTTCTTTTCCTTAAAATCTTATTATTTTAAAATTAGTATTTTGTAATCATATAATCCAATCTGTTTTCATCTGCAAATAAAATTTTAATTCCCACACCTTTTATGTTTACCAGTTCTTGTCCCGGATCTACATAAATGTTTTCAAATTCTCCTTTGTCTGCATTTTGTTTTGAATAATCCAAATATAGGAACAAAATTTTTCCTAATTCCATACCACCATATTTAATTTCAAACCCTTTAACAGGATGAGATTGCACCGCAGAAGACTTTCTTACCGGTACCATACGAAGTTGTCTTGGTGTTGGAATATAATCTTCTCCAATAATAATCAAACTTGAACCTTTAAGTTCTCCGCAAATTCTGGCAAATGTTCCGTCTTCATTTAAGAGCAACACCACATTTTCTATATTTGTTGGAAGCAATGCATATCTGACACCGTCAACAGTCACTTCTCCAACAATTTTATATGTTTGGTTTTTATAATACTTAAACGGAACAGACACATTTCCAATTACCCCGTCAATGGAAGGTCTGACAAAATTTTCAGCATATTCATCTCTTTGCATGATTTTGTTTACTGCCACCGGATATCCCACCATAGCACTGTGCACGGTATTTATATCCGGCTCCATTTCCGTAACATAATCTGATGATACTTTTTTCATATCCCAATCATACAAAGAAACTTTATACCCTTTGAAAAAAGCAAACATCTGTTTAGAATCCCAAACATCATGACTTTTTGCACTTATGCAAGAAGACAAAACAAGCATACAGCTTAAAAGAACAAATTTTTTCATTACCATTTCTCTACAAATTAATGTTTTGATAAGTATAATTAATATAACATAAAGTTAAAGTAGTAAACAATAGATTCTAACTTATGAGGAAAATTATGCAAATATCCGACATTAAAGACCTATTAAAGACAAAAAAACTTGATGCATACCTTATAAACAGAGGCAATGTTTTCATAAATTCAGATATTTTACCGCAAGAAAACATCATAAACAAGCTCACCGGATTTACCGGAAGCAACGCCACTCTTATTGTTTGCCAAAAAGACTGCTATTTATTCACGGATTCCAGATACGAACTTCAAGCTCCCATTGAAACCAAAGGAAAAAAAATAAAAGTTATTTGCGGATATTTTTTAGATTGGCTCAAAGAACAAAAAGAAGACTTCAAACTTGGTATCAATCCATGGACTTTAAGCATAGACACTTTTAACAAAATCAAAAAAAGAGCGCCACAAATTCAAATTGTAAAATCAGATTTATTAAATATCGGAAGCAACATATGCAAAAAAACTTTTAACGTATTTGAACATCAAACAAAGTTTTGTGGCATCAAGTCAAAAGAAAAAATCAAACAAATCAGGACCTTTATAGAAGAAAAAAATCTTGATGCTCTTCTTTTGTGTTCTCCGGAAAGCGTTTCTTGGTTGTTAAACATCCGTTCAAACTGCTTACCTTGCACGCCGGTTGTTAGGGCCTTTGCTCTCATCACAAAACAAGGCAAAACGCAAACTTTTGCGCAGAATTTAAAAAATCTTGATTATGCCGATTTTAAAGATTTACCTCAGGCTTTAGAAAAATTTACAAACATTGGTATTGATGAAAAACAAACCCCTCTTTTTATTAGTGATTTTATTGGAAGATACAAAAGAATTTCAGACCCTGTAATGGACTTAAAGGCTGTTAAAAACAACACAGAATTAAAAGGCTTTAGAGCATGCCACATAGAAGATGGGGTTGCCGTAACCAAACTTCTTTATTGGCTCAAACACTCTTGGCAAAACAAAACAGAGCTTGATGTTGTAAAAAAATTATTTTCTTTACGTCAACAAGGCAAACTGTTTTTTTCCAACAGTTTTGAAACTATTGCGGGTTTTGGTCCAAACGGAGCCATTGTTCATTACAGTCCATCAATAAAAAGCAACAAAAAGCTTGGAAACGGACTTGTTTTAATAGACAGTGGCGGACAATACTTCAACGGCACCACAGACGTCACACGCACCATTTGCCTTGGCAAACCCACAAAAGAACAAATCCAGTGTTTTACAGCGGTTTTAAAAGCCCATATTGCTTTAAGCTCTGCATATTTTCCGCAAGGCACACAAGCCGGCAAATTAGAAAGTTTATCAAAATCGCAACTTTGGAAAATTGGCAAAAATTATATGCACGGCACAGGACACGGTGTTGGACATTTTTCCGTAATTCATGAAAATCCGCCCAGCATATCAAGCTCTAAAAACCTGCAACCACTAAAAGAAGGCATGGTTACTTCTATTGAACCGGGATATTACAAAGAATCAAAATTCGGCATAAGAATTGAAAATTTGGTAGAAATTTGCAAATGTTCACAATCTTTTGAATTTGAGATGCTAAAATTTGAGCCTCTAACTTTAGTTCCTATTGATAAAGAGCTGATTGATGCATATTTATTGAGCAAAGAAGAAAAGGCATGGCTCAATGAATATCATAAAAAAGTTTTTGCAAAAATTTCAAAAAGACTATCCAAAGAAGAACGTTCTTGGCTTGCTGACGCTTGCAGTCCTATTTAGCCTGTTTTTTGTTTTTCAGAGCAAAGCAAGGCTTATATATCAGGCGGGATTTTCTCCTGACCAAAGCCTGGAGCAATACTTTGATATCACCAGAAGATATTGGCAAAAGCCGATTATTTTTGTATTTTTTAATGGCAGACCATGTTATATGTGTCCCCAAACCATAAACAGCATATACAATGTTTGGCAAAACAACTTTGCAGATTTGTATGACTATTTTGAAATCAACTACTTTCAAGATCAAGAATATAATTTTATCCAAAACTATCAATTACGTGCACCTTTAAGTATTGTTTTGCAAAACGTAAACAATGGCGTTATGACAAATTGGGTAAAAATAGACAACCCTCAAACCGGCTATCTTCCATCTCCCATATACAAAGAAAGATTAATAAGCGACATAAACAATTTCTTTGGTCATATTCCGAGTTTTTAAATTGAACCGCACGAACTCACTGTAAGCCTTAAAAATCAAGGGTTAGCAAAGAATTTTGCTAACCCTGTCCAAACTGGCTGCGCGTGGTGTACAGTCATCGAACTTTTACAACAACATCGCAAAGAAGTTATTTCTATTAAAGATCAACTCCGCTATGTTAGGGAAATATTGGCAGCATGATCCTCATAAACAAAGTATATCAGAATATTGACAGGAATATAGTTTTTTGTTATAATTTCTATAATTAGTATAAAAGGAAGTTTTTCTTAGGAGGTTTAGAATGTATTACCACTTTGAGCGAGAATTGAAAAATATCCAAAACAATATCCAAGATAATGAAAAATATTATGACAAAGATAAAGTAAGGATGTTTGGTGATAAGCTTAAATTAGCCGATTTATGCACGAGGATATATTTTGAAAGAGAAAAGTTGTTGCGTGAACAAAAAGAAACAACGGATGCAGAAAAACTGCAAAAATTGAAAGAGCAAACTGCAAACTTAGATCAATTTATAGAAGAAAATAAATTAAGAGAAAAGAGGGATGAGGCTTTTGAATATATTCGAAAAACAAGTCCCATGTATAAAAAACTTTATGAGTCTGGAGCGAGGTTAGGAATTGACTACATTGTAATACCTGACGGCGCAGCATATCACTATCCCGCAACATCAATTGATCATAGACCAGATAGATGTTTTATTGATTATGAACGATTAGGATATGAAAAAGGAAAGCCTTGTGAAAATTACAACAGTGGGGCTTGTGTTGTTTTTGACGGGGAAGATTTAATATTAACGTGTGATTGTTCATTATATGAGTCTTTAACAAGAAGTTGTAAATATGAAACACGGGGAGGCATTCCTTTTTACAATGGTGGTCAGGAGATGTATTTTGATAGTGTCCCTTTAGAAAGACAGTTTGAAGGAATGATAATACAGACCAAAGGAAATAATTATCAACTTGTTCCTTTAGGACTTGGAGACCAAAGAAGCTATAAAGATGAAATGCTTTGGAAGTTGTTAAGACAAAAGAGACATAATCAAAAAGGCTTTCATGGACCAAGAAAAAGACGCCCTTTACCAACAGAGGACAGGTTCAACGTCAGAGGAGGGGGGAGAGAGTAGTTGGTTCAAGGATTGTAAAGTGTTATAATTGTTTGAACCATGAATTTCTGATGAAAAAACAAGAGGTTAGATATCAAAATCTAACCTCTATTCAAATTGGCTGCTTGACCTGGAAGTATTGAGCTTTTCAAGCTCAATGATCTTACCGCGGGCAGACATATACCTGCCCGCATTGCGATTCCGAACGGTTGGTTCGAGCCCAATGATAAAACAGCCAACAAAAAAAGCACCACAAGGGTGCTGTTTTTATTGGCTGCTTGACCTGGATTCGAACCAAGATTAACGGAGTCAGAGTCCGCTGTCCTACCATTAGACGATCAAGCAATTATAATTTTCTGTGTTTTTATGCTTTTTATCATACTTTGTCAATAATTTTATTTAAAAAAACAACCGGCCACTCATTTCTGAGAAAGCCGGTTTGTTTTTCACTAAATGTCAAAGACATTAAAGGCTCCGTACCAAATGTGGTCTGAAATATCCACGTTTGGGAACCTTCGCTCAAACTCTGCTTGCGACATATACACCGCAAAATAGACATTTGGCATGACAACGCTGTTGTCTCTCTTGCCTCTAAAATAACCGGACCTATCCAAAATGCAGGTGTGAGACACCTCAGCAGGATTTGGATCTTTTACATCCAGAGCATAACAGCTATGATGCACCTTGCGCATCATAATGTTATTGATCTTACTTGAGGTTGTCCATGGCACATAACCATAAGTCAATCCCTCGCCTGTCAGTCCCAGTTCTTCGGCTTTTTGTTTAATCAACTCCAAGCCCTCGGCCTTATTAGCCATTGTTGCAATAGGGAAAATGCTCACAATCACAACCTCTCCGTCACGATTGGATATATCCAATGCAAACTCCGGAAAGTCTCCTCCTCTATATTCACTGAGGTCTCCCTCAAAATTTTCCGGAAACTCATACTCGCTTTTTTTAAGCTGAGGGAGCTGAGTGGACAACAAGTTCAACAATACTAAATGCTTTTTCATAGCTTAATTTTTTTAAAACAAACATAATTATTGTGATAAACACATATTTTCGTATTTTGGAGAATAACATCATTTTTTATAAAAATCAAGCATCTTTATTTTTTTTTGTAAAAAAATAATTTTATATTGACAACAATAAAACAGTAATATATAAACTCAAGCACAAACGCCGACATAGCTCAGTTGGTAGAGCAACTGATTTGTAATCAGTGGGTCCGGAGTTCAAGTCTCTCTGTCGGCACCATTAAAACAAAAACGCACCTTTGTGGTGCTTTTTTTGTTTTAAATCGTGTTGATTTGAGGTTCGAATTTCCGACCCACTTGGTGTCGGGGCGAGGCAGAAAAAAGCCAAAAGTAATTGGCTTTTTTCAACGCAGGTTACGCTTTTGTTAGCTTGTGAGCAAGTGGCAACGACGCGAAACAAGCGTTACAAAGGCGGTGACCGAAGTGAGTTAGTAAGCCGAAGGCGAACTTACGAACAAGAACAAGTCTCTCTGTCGGCACCATTAAAAAAATCCCCCTTTCATGGGGGATTTTTATTTTAAATAACATTTGATTTTTACAATAAAATAGGCAGAACCACCAAGAAAAGCAGACGAAAACACTATTGCACCATTATAAAAAAAGATATATAATCAAACAAAAATCAATTATTATAAATAAATTTAAATTATGAGAATCTTTTCATTCAGGAAACCCATTGTTATCAATGGAGAAAACATCGTGATTAATGATTTAGCATTCAATCACAAATACAAAAAAGAAAAAAATTGCCTTATTGTTGTAGGCAAAATTAAGGATTGTACAATCTCTTACAGAGCTGTCTATGACCTAAACGGCAAGTTTATGTTTTTAAAACTATACAAACATAAACGCCTCTGTGCTCTCGTTTCTTGGAAACAAGAATACGACATTGAAGATGTTGAAACGATAAACAAAGATGGCAACAGAAACATCGTTACCAGCAAATATCTTTCAACAGCTAAGATTCAACACAAGTTAGTAGAAAAGTCATTCTACACTTGTGTAAATAACGAAGTCCATAACAAAGTATTCCGATTAACAGATGGAAAATGGACTTCAGAAGGAGATTTTCCAAAAAGTCATTTAGCCTACTGGATTTCTCAGTAAAACATCATCCCCTCACAATTTTATTGTTGTGAGGGGCTTTTATATAGTGGTTATAAGAAAATATAGCTCAAAACCTTTTTTTTATCTTTAACAACACTTTTCTCATCTAATATTCAAACGTGACACCAGAGCTTTTTGTTCTGCAAATTCTTTTGCTGTCATCACATTTTTTCCTGCCTCTAAAGGCTTAAACAAGTGGTCATTAGCCGTATAATTTACAAGACCATCATCTGCCCTGGGGGAAAGATAGCGATTGAAGTTGTGAAAAGGTGTTTCTGTAAGCTGCATAGTCGTCCCTATTGGCATAGAAAAATCCTCTCCATTACGCCAATTTGCATATTTTTTCATATCTTCATTAGAGCTTGGATAGATTTTTTCAAAACCTTTCATATAACTAAACAACCTTGCCTCTGTATCTTGAAGTTTTGGCTCTGTAAAATAAGAACCTTTTGCTTCCATTTTAATTTCTGGCATTCTTTTTTGTGCGCTTTCCATCAAAAGAGCAATCTCTGCCAAAGCTTTATCTTTTTCTGCATCAGACATACTTGAACCAAAATGTTGCATACGAACAATGTTTTGATAAGCGGTATGCATTGCCACAGAAAACTGCTCATTTTCAAGCTTATCATATAGATTTTCCGGTTTTATTTCTTTTTGAAGTTGTGGAGTCTCTAATCCCTGCAATTCTTTTATACGCTTACGGGCATGCCCTGTCCCCCTGACTACTGCATCTATTTTTCTAACAAGTGAAGATGATGCCATAACATTTGCTTTTACTCTCTCAAATCTTTCTTTTTGTACTTGCCTGTAAGTCTTTTTTCCAACAAGAAATTCCCCCATCAATATCATATCTTTACCATAATTTTCAGATAATTTCTGAAAGAAATTTCTTTTTTTCTGTGGCTTTACTCCCATATAAGTTGTCTTTCCGTCGGAAGTTTTTACTTTTACGGCAGCAGAAAGATCATATTTTGCAGCCATTTCATTGTCTTTACTCTGCTCTTTTATTGATGATTTCAAAATTTCAAAAGACTGTTTAGCTACATCAAAAAATCTTTGTGCTCTTTCTTTATCTCTTTCTCCAAGATCTTTACACGCCTCTTTAAAAGAGATTTTTCCCGCAGCAACATCACCCATCAAATATAAAAAATCTGCAAATGTTGAATGTCTGGTAATTTTCTTTTCTTCTGGCATTGTCCACCTCCTATAACACATTACATATATAAATAAAATACCACAAATGTTGACTAAAGTCAACACCATTTAATTTTTAACATCTATAATGTTCAAAGGTAGGTAAACATTGAGTAACAGATTGCAAATCATAGGCTCAAACATACGCCAGCACCGCAAAGAACAAAATCTGTTACAGATTGATTTAGCTGTTATGGTAGGTATTGATAGAGCATATTTATCAGAAATTGAAAATGGTAAAACAAATGTTTCAATTGGTCTTTTATATGCAATCGCAGACGCATTAAAAATATCAATATGCTCCATTTTGCCACAATAAAAATTACTTAAGCCCTTACAATATCAGAAATAAAGTTTATTTCATCTATTCCAATATTTTTTAAGCCTGTTTGCCATTTTTGTTCATCTTCCTTGCAAAACACCAAATCGGGTGTAGCATCTGTTATCAACCACATATTTTGTTTTATTTCTTCTTCAAGTTGACCTTTTTTCCATCCGGCATATCCGAGAGTAATAATTTTATTTTTCGGACCCATTCCGCATGCAATATCTGCAACAACTTCTAATGAAGAAGAAATTGCAAAATTTTCATCTATCATTACCGTATCAGACTTTACATATTCTGTACTATGGAGCACAAATCCTCTTATTCTTTCCAATGGACCGCCATTATAAAGGTCTGCATCTGTTGTTTGAATTTTACTTCCCAAATCCATTTGGTTTACAATGTCTTGGAAAGAAACCTCTTGCATTTTTTTGTTAATTATAAAGCCCATGGCGCCATCTTTGCTATGCGAACAAACATATATCACACTCTTGGCAAACAAGCCCTCATCTTTACCAGAAGGCACACTAATAAGGCATTTACCTGTTAAAAAGTCATTAAATTCTTGCATAATTATTTCCAGTCTGTAGTTAAGTTTTGCTTGTATTATAGCATTTTTTGTTCTATCTATAAATATATCTTTTATAACTAGGAAAAATTGATGAAAACTTGGTTAACATATTTATGTATTGTGTTTGGTTTTTTATCTTTACAGCCTAAAGTTTTACATGCAACACAAGATGCCCTTTCTCAAAGAGTTGCCGAAGAAATGCAAGTTGAGCTCATCTCTGACGAAGATGTGAACAGATTTTATAATATGTATCAAAAAATCAAACAGGCAAAAGATGAAACCGAGATTAGAAACATAATATATGAAACGTTTCCCAACATCCCTCACAGCGACCTGGAAAGCAAAATTGTATTGGCAGAAACAACATTTAAAAGCTATAAGTATTTTGCAAATAAATATCAACAAATTAAAAAGGCATTTATCACCCCAAAAACTCCGCCTATGTATGTAGAAGATGATGATGTTGCCCACTTAGAAGAAAACCAAGAAAAATTTAAAAATTCAAAACAAGAAGTTTTTACCAATTTCAAAAGAGTGGTTTCTTACGCATTTGACAAAAAAAACTTTGAAGCCATAGAGGCCAAAAAAATTCGCAAAATAGTTACATCTCCGGTAAGGTCAGAATCAGACCAATTATACAAACTGGCAATTACAAAGTGGAACGCATCTTCCGTACCATATTACAATAAAGACAAAGACATATATGACGGAGAAAGCCCCTGGACAATCACAGATAATATATCTGTAAGACTAGTCAGCCCATATACGGCAATTAATAACAGCCAAGAACAGATTATTGGTATGCATGTATTGTTAAAAAACAACAACCACATACCGGCAACCGGCAACAAAACAAAAGGGATAAAAGCACCGTATCTTACGTTTGAAAATTCTAAAAATATAGAAATCAAACAAGTCTTGTTTCCATTTCCATCCGTCAAAGACCAAATACCCGTATATGAAGAAGCTTTTATAATTATTGTAAACTTAAAAGTTCCGGACATTACAAAACCTTTGTTCCTAAATGCAACTTTGCATGCCGATTTATGCAAAAATCACCAATGCTCACCAACACAAATTAATGCAAATTTACCTCTTATTGAAGGCGTAGGTGTATTTACCCCTGCCCAACCTTACATTAACAGAGGATATGCTTTTGCACCAAAATATAACCAAAAAGAAATAAACATCAGCAAAGCAATGTTGCTAACCGATGGAGCCAATAATAAACAACTGGTTTTACAAATTGAAGGAAAAAATAATCTTAAAGTATATGTTGATACTCAAGATGATATTGTTGTCAATAATCCCAAAGTTACCATTCGCGACAATAAAACATTGTTTTTTTATGATGTTCCGCAAAACAGTGACCATTTAATCGGCAAAGAAATCAAAGTTTTTGCTCAAGCAAACGCAACAACAAGCACATTAAAAAAAATTATCATAACCAAAGGCAACCCAAATGATATTTTCTATCAACAATTAGATTTTAGCTTGCTCTGTCTGGCCTTTTTGGGTGGATTGCTATTAAACTTTATGCCTTGCGTGTTCCCCGTCTTATCATTAAAAATAAAAAATCTGGCAAGCATAGAACACAGCAACAGTTCAAAAATAAGGTTGTCTTTTGCCAACACTGCGTTTGGAATTTTTAGTGCATTCGCCATCATAATTTTATGCCTAATACAGCTAAAAAAAATAGGTATGGAACTTGGCTGGGGAATACAATTTCAAAATCCGATATTTTTAATTTCAATGATATTTCTTATTGCCTTTTTGTTTATGATTTCAGCTGGTATTATTGGCTTTAATCCATATATTTTTATGCCCAAAAAAGTAGCATCATTTGTTCAAGAACAACAACACTCTTCATTTATTGCCGGAATTCTTATGGTTTTGCTGGCCACACCCTGTACAGCGCCATATCTGGCAACCGCAATAGGCTTTGCTTTGGCAGGAGATGTTTATGATATAACATATATATTAAGCACTGTAGCATTAGGCTTTGCTTTCCCATACATTATTGTAGCAATCACACCAAATGCCCGCAAACTTTTTCCAAAATCCGGAAAATGGATGAATTTTATTTCATACATTGCAAACATTTTACTGCTCATCACAATTATATGGCTCATGTTTATATTATACGGACAAACCGGTGGTTGGTATATCTTTAGATTATGCCTTTATACAATTGCTTTTATACTATTGATGATAGCATACATCAATGTCTTAGAAATGTCATTTGACAAAACATTCAAATTTACCGTTTTTGAACTGATAATTCACGCCATTGGCTTAATCCTTGTATCTTTTTTATTGATATACGCCATCAAAGACGGGCAAGACGCCTACAACAAACAATACCAAATTCACTCGCAAAACAGGCAACCACAGTTTGACCAATCTATAATAGAAAAAGAACTCAAAGACAATAATGCCCTTATCATCAAAGTAGTAGCAGACTGGTGTGCCACCTGCACTTATAACAACATCACCGGTTATAATTCTCCGGTGATTAAAGGCATGATTGAACAAAAGAAAATAAAAATTATAGAGTTGGACTGGACCAATAAAGACCAAAATTTATTAAAATTTATGAAAAAATATGGACGCAGCGGAATACCGTTTAATATCTTCTTTTCAAAAAAATTTCCATACGGCATTGTAATGCCCGAGATTGTTTCAGAGCATGATTTAAAGAATTTTATAAAAGATTTTATGGATTAATCTGGCTTCTTGCAAGCCTATCTACCATTTCATTTTCTTTATGGCCGGCATGACCTTTAACCCACACCCATTCAATATTGTGCATAGCAACCAAAACATCAAGTTCTTGCCATAAGTCAATGTTTTTTACTTCTGATTTTTTATTTGTAGTTTTCCAACCGTTAGCCTTCCAGTTTTTCATCCACTGAGTTACACCATCCATCACATATTTACTGTCAGTATATAGAGTAATGTCGCACTGTTTGGTTAAAGATTTCAAGGCATTAATAACGGCAGTAAGTTCCATTCTGTTGTTGGTTGTTTCATCTGCATGACCACAAATTTGTTTTTCTGCCTTCGGGTGGCGCAAAATAGCAGCCCAACCGCCTTTACCCGGATTTCCTGAACAAGCACCATCTGTCCAAATACAAATTTTTGATGCCATCTTACATTCTTTCAAAAAAGTTATCAAAAAATTCATTCAACAATCGTGGATGGTTTTCACTATTAAAAGCATCTGTAATAAACTTTTTAAGTTTCTCTTGAGAAATTCTTATTCTAAAGTCTTTTGGCGCGGCATTTTCTGCCCCTATAACTCCCATTATATTAAAATCTTCATCTATTTCTTCTTTTGCCAAAACAATGCTCATATCCGTAAACTTTAACATTCCTCGTGGAGGCAACCTCAAATCTGCTCTTGAAATAAGATTAATTTGTCCCTCAATGCCGGATACACTATCCATTTGATTATTCGCACTAAAGCGCACTTTATTATAATCCCCACCGGTTTCTCTGGTATTGCAAGACAAATAAATTTCTCTGGCGATTGCATTGCTGTTATTTTCTGCCGCCAACATAAAACTGATTTTCACATATTTTTCAGGAGGATTATCAATACTTTTTGGATACAAGACATCTTCATCTGCATTTTCAATAATTTCAATTTTTTTATTTTCAATTATTAAATCAATGTTTGGTTGCGGACGCTTTCCAAACATTCCGGCAATAACAGAATAAGGAGCCGGCACATTATTAGAGCCGGAACGAATATAAATTCTGTTACCAACAGTTGACATAAGTGGTGCAGTCTCAGATTTTGGAATATATGTTGCAATATATCCATCTCCGTTAGCGTCGCTTGCAATAATGTGATTTCTTACTTTGTTATGAGAAGGCAACGTACAACCGGAAATTGCTCCTTCAAGCCAACTTAAAAAACGATGCACATTTTTTACTTTAACTTTTGCCTTTGCCACATCTCCAATTTCCACATCTCTGGAACATTCCACCCCCCAAACAATTACTCCTCCTTCAGAATTTCCAAATCCTGAAATTGCTTTGGCCAGGTTTTTTCTGTCATCTCTGTGCAGAGTATACATTTTTTGACCGGTAGAGGCAGCCTTTTTAAAATCTAAAAAAAGCTCTTCTGTTTGCAAATCAAGAATAAATTCATCTATTGCATCTTCGCCAAAATATACCAAACGGTTAAAAATATCTTCTGCTCTGGACATATTTTTTCTCCTGTTAAAGAATTTATGCCCATAATAAAACAAAAAGCTTAATTATTGCTTTATAATTTTCTCAATTTCTTCAATTTGCAGATGATCTTTGGCATTTCCAAGCACAACATATGTTGGCTTTCCATAAAATATCCTTTTTGCCTCGCTTTGCACCTGTTCTTTAGTAACCGCTTGTATTTTATCAATTAGTTCTTCCGTTGTTTTTACTCTTGAATGCGTCAACAATTGTGAGGCCAAAAATCTGGATGTAGCACCGGTTGATTCAAAAGCCATCAATATATCGGCTTTTAGCTGATTTTTTGCCTTATTCAGTTCTTTATCAGACACCGGTTCTGTACAAATTTTACGTAATTCTTCACAAATTACCTCTGTCATTTGTTTAACTTTTTCATGACTTGTGCCGGCATAAACAGCAAAAGAACCTGCAGAATTATATGCTCTTGAAAAACAATATACACTATACGCCAAACCTCTTTTTTCTCTTACCTCTTGGAACAATCTTGAAGAAGATCCGCCTCCCAAAATATAAGACAAAGTTTCTATCGGCATAAACCTTTCTTCTTCAAAATCATTAGCAGAAGCAAATCCTAAAACAATTCTGGTTTGTTCAGTATCTTTTTCTTTTAAACAAAAACCACCGGTATAATGAGCCAAAGGTCTTTTTGCAGTAGTCCTTGACCTGAAATTACCCCATTTTTGTTTAACAAGCTCCACAAACTGTGCATGATCAACCTTACCGCAAGCACAAGCCACAATGTTTTGTGCGCAATAATGATTCAACATATAGTTTTGCAAATCTTCTTTACCAAAACCCAAAACGCGTTCTTTTGTGCCCAGAATATCTCTTCCCAAAGGCTGATCTTCAAACAACTTATTCTGAAACAAATCAAAAATCACATCATCCGGATCATCTGCCGAGCGTCTTATTTCTTGCACCACCACATCTTGTTCTTTTTTAATTTCTTCTTCCGGAAAAGTAGAATTTAGCAAAATATCTGACAAAATATCTACCGCCAAAGGAATATGCTCTTTTAAAACCTTTGCATAAAAAGCTGTTGTTTCTCTTGATGTATATGCATTCATAGAACCGCCCACGCTTTCAATTTCTTCAGAAATTTGCTTTGCGGTTCTGGTTTTTGTGCCTTTAAAAGCCATATGTTCCAAAAAATGAGAAATTCCGTTTATTTCCAAATTTTCATCGGCAGAACCGGTATTTACAAAAAAGCCCACAGATGCAGATTCCAAACTTGGCATATTTGCAGTTAAAATTCTCAATCCGTTAGGCAATACAGATATTTTAAAATCCATTTTTAAATTCCTTGAAAAAGATTATATATTATGACTAAATATATAATATATTTTTTATAATGAAAGGAAAATTTATGACAAAATTTGCAGTTGTTCTATCCGGATGCGGAAACCAAGACGGAGCAGAAATTCATGAAAGTGTTTGCACCCTTTTATCTTTAGATTTGGCAGGTGTAAAATATGAATGCTTTGCTCCGGATATTGAGCAAGACATTGTTAAAAACTTTATTACAAAAGAAAAAATGCCGGAAAATCGCAATGTATTAACAGAAAGCGCTCGCATTGCCAGAGGAAACATAAAAGATTTAGCTCAATTTTCTGCGCAAGATTTTGACGGCATTATTTTCCCCGGAGGCATGGGAGCAGCCTTAAATCTTAGTGATTTTGCTCAAAAAGGAAAAATTGCACAGGTTAACCCACAGGTTAGAAATGCCATTGAAGAAGCTTATAGGCATAACATTGTAATTGCCGCAGAATGTATAGCCCCAACATTGTTGGCTTTGGTGTTGGGAAAATATGGCATAAAAATTACAATCGGAGATGATGAAAATTTGGCAAAAACATTGGAAGAATTGGGAGTAAAACATCAAAAAACCAAGCCGACGGAAGCTTGCGTGGACAAAGAACACAAAATTGTTACAACTGCCTGCTATATGTTTGACATTGGCATAAAAGATGTATTCTTAAGCACTCAAAACTTAGTTAAAGAATGCCTTAATTTGCTAAAATAAAAAAGGTCCGACTTTTGTCGGACCCGTAAACTAAGTTGTTTTTTCTTTAATTTTGTTGTCTACAAGCATTTTTAATGCCTCTATGCTTATAATCCTTTGGTTAAAGCTTGAGGCTTGTTCGTGTTTTCCGAAAACGGTGGCTTCATTTTTGCAAGAATGGTAAATCTGCATGTCAAAAATAAGCTCATTGTTTAGTGTGTTTAGCTCCTTTACGGTCAAATCTTCAAGGATTGAAACAACTTGTTCCAAATTTGGAACAGACATGAAACAAAAGCTTTCATCCATCAATTGTTTTGTTTCTCTTAAAGGGAGGTGATTCCAGAGACATTCCCGAATGAAATCATAGTCCAAAACATTTTCTTCAGATTGTTTTTTGGTGTTGATTCCCTGCTTTTTTGCCTGTTTTTCAACAATTGTGGCCAGCACACAAACTATTACGGCAGCTGCCAAAAAAAATAATACATTTTCCATACTTATTAAATTTTAGAATTGTTATTTAATTTTGAACAGATATATAAACCATAAAGCCAAAAAAATCAAGCACAAAAAAGAGAGGTTCTGACACCTCTCTTTTTGTTTCTTAAATCTGTTTTTTTTCTGCATCTATCAATATAGCCGTCAAAAACATGATAATTGTTGCTATGGCAAAACCACCACAAAACAACAAAAATGCTCCGTCGTCTTCAACTTCTCTGGGCACACTTGTATATATAAAGGCCACACAGGTTCCAAACATTACCGGCATAGAAGTTATGCTCAACACCCTTGGTCTGATAAACCAAACCAACAGCTGCAAAATCAAACCGGCCAGTGCAATAAGACAGATAGCCTGCCAGTCAATAGGCCAAAAAAAGCATACGCACAGCGCCCAAAAAAATGTTGCAAAAGAGGGCATAAGCAACGCAGATAAATTTTTTTTAAGTTTCATAACCTCATAATTTTTAGTGACACATTCTTAAAACAATGAATACAGATTTACATTTATTTATTAAAAAAGCAACAGTTTTTTTTGACTCCTAAAACAAAAACATATAAGCTATTGAACAAAAAAGAGGCTTAAAAATGACAGAAACAAAAAAAGCAAGTAAAAACCGCACAATCATTTTATCAAAAATTCAAGAAAAGATGCTGTCACCTGATTTACTCAGTCTGTCTAAACCGGCAACCGTTGCCCAACTCACAAATGCCACAATTAATCAAGATTTAATGGACTGTCTTGATAAATTACCCAAAAAATTTATAGATTTGTTGTTTATTGACCCTCCATACAATCTAAACAAATCTTTTAACCAGCTAAAATTTAAAAAAACAGATGATGAGCACTATCAATCTTGGTTTGAAAGTTGGTTTGAAAAACTTATCCCATGCTTAAAACCAACCGCCTCAGTATATGTTTGTTGCGACTGGGTTTCAAGCCCCGCCATATATAATGTTTTAAAAAAACACTTAATTATCAGAAATCGCATTACCTGGGAAAGAGAAAAAGGCAGAGGTGCAAAAAACAACTGGAAAAACTGCTCAGAAGACATTTGGTTTGCCACAATGTCAGATGATTATTACTTTAACTGTGATGCCGTAAAACTCAAAAAAAGAGTTCTTGCCCCATATAAAGATAAATCCGGTCAACCAAAAGACTGGCAAGAAAGTGATAATGGAAAATATCGCTTAACACACCCGTCAAACCTGTGGAATGACATCTCTATCCCTTTTTGGTCAATGCCTGAAAACACAGATCATCCCACTCAAAAGCCTGAAAAACTTGTTGCAAAAATCATTTTAGCATCAAGCAAAGAAAAAGACTTTGTCTTTGACCCGTTTTTGGGCTCGGGCACAACCTCTGTTGTTGCAAAAAAATTAAATCGCAAATTCTGTGGTATTGAGCAAGACAAACACTTTGCCCTCACTGCCCTTCGCAGATTGCAAATGGCAGAAGAGAACAAAGAAATACAAGGCTATCATGAAGGCCTGTTTTGGGAACGCAATTCACATCCCAAAAAGTAATTAATCTTTTGCTACAATGCAAATTCCCAACTCTTTAAGTTGCTCCGGCGTAACATTGCTTGGAGCTTGCATCATCAAATCTTGTGCTTTACCATTTAACGGGAAAGCAATCACATCACGAATAATTGGCTCATCCAAAAGCAACATGATAATTCTATCAACACCAAAAGCAGAACCGGCGTGAGGAGGTGCACCAAACTTAAACGCATTTATCATACCCCCAAATTTCTCATCCACAACAGAATTTGCATATCCGGCAATTTCAAATGCCTTATACATAATTTGCGGATTATGGTTTCTAACTGCACCGGACAAAATTTCAGCGCCGTTACAAACCAAATCATATTGATATGCCAATATATCTAACGGATTTTTGTTAAGTAGAGCATCCATTTCGCCCTGAGGCATAGAAAACGGATTATGAGAAAATTCCACTTTTCCGGTTTCCTCATTTTCTTCATACATCGGAAAATCCACAATCCATGCAAACTTAACGGCATTTTTATCTGTCAGGTTCAAATCATTTGCCAATTTTTCACGCAATTTTCCTGCAAACTTAGGCAATGTTTTTGTATTGCCCGTCACAAAGAAAACAGCTCCGTTATCAGGCACATTAAGTTCTTGTTTAATCTGATTTTGTTTCTCAGGTGTCAACACTCGGGCCAATCCCTTATTTCCTTCTTGCAAATAAGAAACATACGCCACACCGCCAAAACCGTTTTCTTTTCCAAAGGCATCTATTTTATCAAAGAAAGATCTGGGGTTTGTTGCCACATCTTTTACCACAATGGCTCTTACAATGTTTCCTTCCTTAACTTTTTCATCATATACAGAAAAACCGCTGTCCCCAAACAAGTGAGTTGCTTCTTGTATTTCAAGCGGATTTCTCAAATCAGGCTTATCTGTTCCATATTTAAGCATAGAAAGGTTATATGGAATATGAACGAACGGTTTTGCATCTACTGTTTTTTGCGGATTAAATTCCACAAAGATAGTGTGCAATACATTTTCAATTACGGCAAAAACGTCTTCTTGAGTTGCAAAACTCATTTCCATATCCATCTGATAAAATTCTCCGGGAGACCTGTCTGCTCTTGGATCCTCGTCTCTAAAACACGGAGCAATTTGAAAATATCTGTCAAAACCAGACACCATCAACAGCTGTTTAAATTGTTGCGGAGCTTGTGGTAAAGCAAAAAATTTACCGGGATTTAGTCTTGACGGCACCAAAAAATCTCTTGCACCTTCAGGAGAAGAAGAAGTTAAAATCGGAGTTTGAAATTCATTAAAACCGCTTTCAAACATTAACTCTCTAATTCTTTTTATTACCTTTGAGCGCAAAATTATATTGTTATGGATTCTTTCTTTTCTCAAATCTAAAAAACGATATTTCAAACGAATATCTTCCGGAGCATCATCTTCCACTGCAATTTGAAATGGAATAATCTCAGATGTTGAATAAACTTTCAAAGAATTTACTTTAATTTCAATATCTCCTGTCGGCATATTTTTATTTATACTTTCTCTTTTAATAACTTCTCCTTCAATACCAATCACAGATTCTGCTCTTAATGCATCAATTTGATTAAACAAATCTGAAGAAGAATCAAACACACATTGTGTAATGCCGTAATGGTCTCGCAAATCCACAAAGCACAAATTACCCAAATTTCTTTTGCGATGTATCCAACCTGCCAGTTTTACTGTTTTTTGCACATCAGCCAGTCTTAACTCGCCACATGTATGAGAACGATATTGATGCATAATTTTTTCCTTCTTTTAAGTTTTATTACAGATTGTTTTATTCTTTTAAAACAATAAATTCAAGTAAATTTACATATTTCTTTGAATAATAAAGTCTGCCAGTTCTTTTAAGATTGTTGCTTTTTCTCCAAACATATCCAAAGATTGTTTTGCCTGCTCAGTCAAATCTTGTTCCATTTGCTTTGCCTTTTCCAAACCATAAAGCGTTACAAATGTCACTTTTCCTTGTTCTTTGTCTTTTCTCAAAGTTTTGCCCACAAGCTTTGCATCTCCCTGATAATCTAAAATATCGTCAGATATCTGAAATGTCATTCCAATGTTGGTTGCATACTTAAGCAAAGCTTGTGTTTCTTCAGCACTTGCATTTCCCAAAACAGCACCGGCTTCAATTGCATATTTAAGCAATCTTCCCGTTTTCATTTTTTCAATTCTGGCAATCAAATTTTCATCTTTTTGCGGATTTTTTTCTGCATACAAATCAAGCATCTGTCCGGCAACCATTCCGTCATAAGCACCGGCGGCATTTGCCAACAATTTAACCAGTTTACACTTTTTCTCATCAGATAGTTTTGCATCTGCAATAACCTCAAAAGCCTTTGTCAACAATCCGTCTCCGGCAATAATAGCCGTTGCTTCATCAAATTGTTTATGGCAAGTTGGCTTTCCGCGTCTGAAATCATCATTATCCATTGCCGGCAAATCATCATGAATTAAAGAATATGTATGCAACATTTCCAAAGATACCCCCACATCAATGGCATCTTCAAAACTCAGTCCGAACATTTTGGCACAATTATACACCAAAAACGGTCTCAATCTTTTTCCACCGGCTTTTACGGAATATTCCATTGCTTCAATCACTCTTTTTTCTGCTCCATCCGGCTTTGCAAAAAAACGGTCCAACTGAGCATTAAACTGCTCAGAAAAATTTTCAATTTCAGTCAAAATCATTCTTCGTCACTTTCAAATTTTGTTAAAGATACACTTCCGTCTTCATTCATGCATATTTTTTCAATTTTAAGCTCAGCTTCTTTAAGTTTTTGTTCACAAAACTTTTTCAATTTCATTGCTTTTTCATAAGATACTGCAGCATCTTCAAGCTTCACCTTACCGCTTTCCAGCTCTTTTACAATTTGTTCCAAATCGCCAAGGGCTGTTTCAAAAGTTAAATTTTCTTCAGACATATTCTCTCCCGAATTTTTTTGATTATTATTTTCATATCATATTAAAGTTTATATATCAATTAGCTTTATAACACATTTTAACAACTTAAATAACGATTACATTCTTTGCCAAGGAGATTTATCATGAACACAGAACAACTAGCACGTATATTACAACTTTTATCCAACCCTAAAAGACTTCAAATTCTTTTTTTACTAAAAGAAAAAGAACAAAATGTAAAATCCATTGAAGAACAAATAGACTTATCTCAGTCAGCTTTATCGCAACACTTGGCTTTATTAAGAAAATTTGACATTGTCCAGACAAAAAGAGTTGCCCAAAACATTTTTTATTCTATAAAAGACCAAAAAGTATTGTCTATATTGGAGTTACTCAGCAAATTATAAAGTTGTGATTTTCACATTTTTTCTTTTTGCATCAAAACCAAAAGCAATTTTTCCGTCTCTTAAAAGCAGAGCATCCTTACCAAACACATCAAATCTCCATCCGCTTAAAAGAGGATTTTGTTTATCATCAAAAGATGCCAAGCGCTTTAAATCATCTTCCGTTGCAATCAGTCTTGCCACAATACCAGTTTCCAAACTTTTTAATTTGAGCAAAAGCTTCATCAATTCCAACAAACCCGGACAATAATTTCCGCCCCCCTCTGTTTCCAACTTAACATAGTCTTTAGCAGATAGTTTCTTAAAGTTTTCAACCACCTGCAAAATTTCAACAGCCAATTTTCCTTCCACAATATCTTTACGCATGTTTCTAATGTTTGCCAACTGTTCATGAGTGGTAGGGCATTCAGAAGCAATGTTCAGCAAACATTCATCTTTTACAATGTTTTGTCTTGGCAAATTTTTTCGTTTTGCTCTTTCTTCTCGCCAAGCTGCTAATTCTCTCAGCAGAGTCAAAAATCTTACATTATGAGATCTGTGCTTAATTTTTTTCCATGCATCTTTTGGATCTGTTTCATATGTATTTTCATCAGATAAAATTTTTAATTCTTCAAAACAACACTCTTCATGTTTGTTGTGCTCTAATTTTTTCTTCAGAAACAAGTAAATGTCTTTCAAATAAGTCACATCACAAATTGCATAATTAAGCTGTTTTTCATCAAGCGGGCGTTTACTCCAATTTGTAAGCCTGCAAGTCTTATCTAATTCTGCCTTACAAACAAACCTTACCAAATTTTCATAACTGATAGATTCTCCAAAACCGCAAGCCATCGCCGCTACTTGAGTATCAAATATATTTTGAGGTATTTTTCCGCTTATATTATATAAAATTTCAATGTCTTGTCTTCCCGAATGAAAAACCTTAACCACATTTTGGTTTTGCATCAAATCAAAAAAACTCTGCAAATTAATATCTTCTGCCAAAGGGTCTATTATCACATCATTTTTTTCAGAGCCCACCTGAATAAGGCACAATTTTGCATAATATGTTTTTTCTCTCAAAAACTCTAAATCAACGGTTATAAATTTATCATTTTCCAAAGATTTACAAAAATCATTAAGTTCTGCTGTTGTAGTAATAAGTTTCATTTTTCCATCCGGTATATTAACTTTTTGCATTATATAACCACATATCCTATTTTCAAGAATTTTCTCACAAAAAAAGGCGGTAAAAAACCGCCTTTCTTTTTTACAATTGCAAAGAGTTATTTCAAAGCATTAATTGCGTTTTGAATAACACCTTCATCAATAGTTTGCAATACTTGACCGTTTAAGATCAATGTTGGTACGCCGTTTACATTGATTTTTTGAGCTAATTGAGAAGTTTCTCTCAAAATTTCTGCAACTTTTGCAGATTCCATATCAACTTTCAATTTTTTCATATCAACTCCGGCTTTTTCAGCCAATTCATCAACTTTTTCTGGGCTCAAAGCACCTTTATGATCCATCAAAGCATCATAAACAGGAGCATATTTGCCTTGTTCATTTGCAGCCAAAGCAGCTTTTGCGGCATACAAAGAATTAGAACCCAAGAATGTCAATTCTTTAGCAACAACTTTTACATCCGGATTCTTTGCAATAATGTTCTTCAAAGCCGGATATAATCTGTGACAAAAACCACAAGAGAAATCAAAGAATTCTACCAATACAATTTTTCCGTCCGGATTACCGATAATTGGAGAATTTGGGTTGTTGTTAATTTCATCCAAAGAAGCCTCAATAGCTTCTCTTGCTTTTGCCTGAGCTCTTTCTCTTTCTTGTTGTTCATAAGCTTGCATAGCTTTAATCACAACTTCAGGATTGCTGAGCAAAGCTTTTTCAACTTTTGTTGCAGAACATTTGCAGAATGTGCAAACCAAAGCTACAACGGCAATTACCAATGCGAGCAAAGCCACATATAATGGATTAGACACGCAGCTACATACTTTTCCTTTAACAATTTTTTTCATGATATTCCTTCTTTAATTAAAGATTAAAAACGAGATTATATTAGAATCAATAAATTTTATTTACAAGACTATTTTTATGTTATTTACAACTCTTTCTTTTCAATCTAACATAATAAAAAAAGACATAAAGGACACAACAATGTTATCACCCAAATATTCTATTTTTGCAAAGACACGCAGCCTTGAAAATAAAATTGATCACTTTCACGATAAATTAATAGATGTTTCACTTGTTTTCAAGCGCATCATCAAAATATATTTAAAGCACAAACGCAATAAAGACTTTACTCAGCTCAGCAAAGACATCAAACACATAGAACATGATGCAGACACATTAAGAAGAGACATTGAAAACAGTCTTTATACACACAATCTTATTCCTGATTTAAGAGCAGATGTTTTGCATTTAGTAGAAAACCTGGATAAAATAATCAATAAGATTGATGAGGTTACATATTCTTTTTACGTAGAACAACCTGACATTCCGGAAATTTATCACGAACGAGTTTTAGAGCTTTGCAAAGAAATTTGTGAATGCACACAAAACACCGGCATGGCATCCAGAGCTTTTTTCAGAGACATCAGCTGTGTCAGAGATTTCAGCCAAAAAGTTTATTTTATTGAGCATGAAACAGACATAATCTGTGGCAAATTAAAAGAAGAAATTTTTTCATCAGACTTAGATTTGGCCCACAAAATTCAGCTCCGCAATTTTTTAGATTCCATTGCCGACATTGCCGACATTGCAGAAGATTGCATTGATGAGCTTTTAATTTTTGCCATTAAGAGAGATATATAATGATAAGTTTTTTTGCATTTTTATCCAGTGGTCTTTTTCTTGGTTGGTCATTAGGAGCCAATGATGCCTCAAACATTTTTGGCACAGCCATTGGTGCAAAAATGATAAAATTTCGCACAGCCGCCATATTATCATCCATTTTTGTAATCATTGGTGCAGTATATGCCGGCTCAGGCACCAGCCAATCTTTAGGAGAGCTTGGCTCCATAGATGCCATTGGTGGAGCATTTGTCACAGCACTTTCTGCTGCTTTAACCATATATTGGATGTCTACTTTGGGTTTAAGTGTATCCACCACTCAGGGAATTGTAGGTGCCATTATCGGGTGGAACATTTTTGCCGGCAAAAGCACAGACTTTGAGGTTTTGCGCACAATTGTTTCCACATGGATTATCTGCCCGCTTTTAGCTGGATTGTTTGCCATTATCATATATTTTATAATAAAAAAATCCCTTCGCAAATCAAAAACACATTTAATAAGACAAGATTTTTACACCCGTATTGGCTTAATTATTGCCGGCATTTTCGGAGCATATGCTCTTGGAGCCAACAACATTGCCAACATCATGGGAGTATTCATAAAAACCTCACCTTTACAACCGCTTATTATCTGTGGACATACCATTTTAACCCCTGTTCAGATATTGTTTTTGCTGGGTGGAATTGCCATTAGCGTTGGCATTTGCACATATTCCAAAAGAGTAATAGAAACGGTCGGAACTTCAATCATGCGCATGTCTCCTGTTGTTGCGTTTATTGTTGTATTATCTCAGGCGCTTGTGCTGTTTATTTTTTCCTCAACCTGGTTACAACAATTGCTCATCACATACAATTTACCACGCATACCTCTTGTTCCTGTTTCCAGTTCTCAAGCGGTCATAGGGGCCATACTTGGCATTGGGCTGGTAAAGGGTGGCAAAAACATAAAATGGTCCATTTTAGGCAAAGTTGCTCTTGGCTGGGTTGTAACACCGCTTGTTGCCGGCACAATTTGTTTCATATGCCTGTTTTTCATTGAAAACGTTTTCATGATAAAGGCATACAATTAAGCAAAACTAATTAAAGTTCAGATTATTCCAACCTTCTTGTTTAACATCTTTTGGTTTTGCATCTTGTTTTGTTTCCCAAGATTTAATTGGCACTGCAGACTGGTTAACCAAACTTTTTTGTTCTTCTGTCTGAGGCACCCCAATTGGCAAAACCTGTTTAAGCAACGCCGGAGAAATAAAATCTTTCTTTGTTTTTTCAACAGTTTCAGACAACTTTCTAACAGCATCTTTAATTGGCTTTAAGTTAAACGTGCTTGCTTTTCCGCCATAAAACACTGCAAAAGCCTCACACGGGGCAGAAAGCATCACGTCAGCATAATCTACTCCTCGCACAAATCTCAACAAAAATCTTGGTTTAATTGTGCAGTCTTCCTGATTTTCCAAATCCACATTATTTCTTTGCATAAACAACAGTTCTGTCAAAGAAGCTGTCATTTGTTTATTAAACACACCGCAAAAACCTGTCAGGGCCATTCCGTCCAATGTATAACCTGAATAGGCTCTTTTTTTGGCTTCTACGGTATAACAAAACACCTGTTCTGCTTCCAAGATATTTCGCATTGCCGTATCGCCCACAGTTGCATAAATTTCTTCCACCACCTTAGGGCTCTGAGTTGCCACCTGTGCCTTTGCGGTTGTTATCTGGCCCAAGCAAAGCAAACAAGCCAAAACCAACACTTTTGAAAAATTTCTACCAGTATTCATCATAGCTTCCTTCTGAACTCCAATTTGTTGCTGCATCATTTAATCTGTCTCCATATCCTTTTGGTTTATAATCAGAACCCTTCGCGTCATCACCTTCACCGGTTTCTCTTCCTACTCTGATTTTTTCTGCATCTAACTGATCATAGAGCACATCAACCAAAGTCTCTGTTTCTTCTGTTATTTCTTCATTTCCGGCCGTAAAGGCTTCTCTGTTAAAGTAGCAATATACGGTAACAATAGCAGAAAGCTCAGAATTATATACCGGGAACAAGTTCCAAATAATTCCACCTTCGTCATCAATACTTCCATATTTTTCGCTTATAAAGTCAGAATATTGTGCCACCGGGTAAATATATCCCATAATTGCGCTCCAACCTCTAAACGGAGCATCAGAAGAATTTGTTTGAGCACCACTGGTTCCGTAAAATTTCTTTAATGAAGAAGACAACCAGTTATGAGTTTGGAATGTTAACGGAGATTGGTCACCCTTTTCTGCCTCTGCTGCCGTTCCTGTATTAGGAGCCACAATCGCACCGTTTGAATCCAACCAATTAAATTCTGTCGGATAATACTTTTCTGCCAAAAGCACTTCACCCCCACCATTATTTACCACTTGGCTATAAGCTTTTGAAGCCACAAATCTAACCGGCGTTATGGTCGCCACTTTGCTGTATCCGTATGGGCATTGTGGAGCCGGCACAAACCCCATCCATGGAGAAGCATGACATTCAGACATCACACTATCGCTGTCACAAGCTTGCAATGTATAAGAACCTTTTCCCAATTCCGCTTCAATATCTGACCACTCCAGATCTTCTGTTTCCCAGTTAAAACTACCGCCAGAACATTTTCCCAAGGGGGCTGCATCTCCTTCTTGACACTCTCTATATGTTGTATCTACCACATAAATTCCTTTATTAATAAAGTCTGGCAACACATCACTCAACCTTGCCCCACCTCGTGTAGAAAGCTTAATATCATGCATCACAGACGTATATGCCGGATTTACCTGATAAAATCCTTCTTTTCTATCTACATCTCCTCCACCTTCAGCCTGAAGTCCTGAATATGGATTTTCATATGGGATTGTAGAAACCATCTTATCCGCTCTGATATATCCGGTTGCACCTTGCAAATCTGTCGGATCAATTGTTTCTTGCCCTTGAATTTCCAACACACCTGAACGAATATGAACTTTTCCTCTGATTGCCCCCTCTTCATTAGAAACAGTAAGAAGTGAATTTGTTGAAGCATCTCCCGAAGCATCTGCATTTACCACAAAGCTTTTACCAACGCTCACTCCTGTATCTGCCACTTTCATTATTTCTGTGCTATCCGGAGTAAAGGTTGTTGCACCTTTTATTAAAATGTTGCCGTCAGCACCAATTGTTAATCCAGAACCGCCATCTTTCCCCAAAACCAAATTGTCTTTTATAGTAAGAGCATATTCTCCCGTGCCTGTTAAACTTGCACCACTTGTACCATTAAGTGTCAACTGATTTTTTCCCGTCGCACTTCCTTGTTTCAAGGTAACATCGGAAGATGATATCTGTAAATAATCTTCAGAATCTCCAAGTTTTACATTATCATCCAATGTAAGAGATGGTCCCCCTGACTTACCGATCAACTCGGCTTTATTGCTTCCCAAAGCAAGAGTTTCTCCATTTGCTCCGGTCAATGTCGCTTTACCACCAGATAAATCAAGCTCTTCCGCACCGTCTTTTCCCAAATACAAATGACTATCCGGATCAAGATCTATTCTATAATCCCCCTGAGTTGTCAAACTGCCTTCGTCAACATGTAATAAAAATGGACCTTCTTTACTTGAAGCGCCTGCATGCATCTCAAGAACTTTTAAACCATTTTCATCAGACATTAAGTTATCTGCTTCAAGCATTTTTGCCTTCAAAATACCATCCTTAATATATACTTTAGTGTCTCCCGGTGTTCCATCTTCTCCAACAATCAATTGATCATTAATATCTGTTTTTGCGGTTGTAATTTTTGTTTCTCCGTCTTTTACCTCCATCTTACCGGTAAAAGTAACATCTTTTGCCACGGTCAAAGCATCATTTAACGTTGCTCCTCCACCCACTGTCAAAGCATCTTCCAAAGTTGCGGCACCTGTCACAGCCAAAGTTCCACCCAAAGATGTTGTTCCGTCTGCCACATGTAAAGCATCGGTAATTCCTCCTCCGCCTATCGGATTTCTTGCTCCAACAATAATCTGACCAATGTCTTCAATGTTGTATCTTCCTTCTCCAACACCCATATAAAGGTTTGTTTCCATGGTGTTTAACTGCCTATCCACGTCTGTTCCTTTTGCCACTCTGTGCAACACATCTTTAGAGCTTGGAATGCCTCCGCTAATTGCCTCTGCAGAACTTACCACCACTGCGTTTTGGTCATCTGCCGTTAAACCAAAGGTGCTGGCTTCTGCCTCCCAAATACCTTGCACACCTTGCACTTTTTCTCCGGACATATAGTGTCCGCCGTTTGCTCCAATCATAGATGCAATTCTAGAAGAACGCATGGCTGTTGCCGCATCTTTTGGTTTTGCCACCACAAAACCGGTTACAACTTTTTTGCCCGTTGGTTCTCCTCCGTCCATTTCCATTCTTACAGATTTATAAAAGCTCAAATCATTAAACAGTTTTGAAGAAGTATTCATTCCCACCGGCAAATAAGACAACACTGCAGAAACTTCTCCTTCATCACTTATTTCCTCAGGTTTTCCGTCATCTGCCGTTGCTTCTAAAGATGTGTAATTGTCCAACAAATAGTCATCAAGGGCTTTACTTGCCGCACGTAAATAAGAGGCTTCATTTATATCTTGCAATTCGCTGGTTCTTTCTGCAGCTTTCTTATACACAATAGGTGTAACCATAGAGATCAACCCCAACATTGCCAAGGCTTCTATCATCAAGCTACCTAAAATTGCCAAATTATTATACTTTTTCATAGTTCCTCCTATCCCCTTAAGTGTATCTTATCTAGCAACACCAAACAGGGCAAG
Organism: Alphaproteobacteria bacterium; assembly: GCA_045590955.1. Classification (GTDB taxonomy): domain Bacteria; phylum Pseudomonadota; class Alphaproteobacteria; order RF32; family CAG-239; genus JAZNSB01. The sequence continues at coordinate 48,469 of JAZNSB010000059.1, forward strand.
TTACATCCGTCTGCATCCATACAAACAGAGTTAAACTGACTGTCTCCGTCTGTTAAAATATATTGTGGAATAAATGTTCTTTCTTGGTTAAATCTTTTAATCTCGCAGTCCGAACCGGAATATCTGAAAGATAACATTTCAAAATTTTCATCATCAACACTGTCAGATGATTCGTTAATTTCAGACGCATTTATACTATATCCGAAAATATATCCCCCAGCTCCGAGTTTTTTCATGGTTCTGAGCAAATCATTGTTTGGCAAACCCGTTTTAACATTTCTCCACCTATAAGGTATTGGCCCATAGGTAATAACAAATGCATCACTGTCTTCTGCGCAAGCTTCTGCCACAGAATAATCATCTGCCGACAAACAAACAATCTCCGTATGTATATCTGTATCAGGAATAAAGCCATATGGCGCAAATTTTTTAATTTGTTCTTCTTCTAATGCAATTACGCTATCTCCCGAAGATGTAATGGTCTTTGCGTTTTTTCTGTCATCAGCCACAAAATCAAGCGCACGGGTGTGCTGAATTGTAAATTTTGCAGCCACTGTTTCTGCCAAAGGCTCAACCTTTACAGACCGCATATTGGTTCTGTAAGGCAAATTAAATGAATATAATATGGCTATATATGTTGCCAACAATACCCAAATATACATACACCCTCCTTTTTTAGTCATTTTATCATAACAAAAATAAATTTTATATTAATTTTATATGAAATTTACACAAATTGTGAAAAAACATAGAATAAGTAATTATTTTATCTTTTTTTATATTTTTTTTGTAATAAACTGCTCATATTCGGGGATTTAATTGATGGGGAATATCATGAATAAAAACGTCAAAGACGATGATCTGGACGAACTTGATGAAACACAAGACTCAGATAAAAAAATAGAATTTACAAAAGTCAAAGCCTTAATATACATCATACCTGTTTTGGTGGTTATAGGCTTGATTGTTGCTTTTCTATCTGTTGCCAACCAAAAGTTTGAAGAAAAAAAACCGGACAGTTCATATAGTGTCATAGAACAAAGTGCCAATGGCATAAATTCTGTTATCATTTTGTATGATTTACCGGAACTTAGCGTCAATCTAAAAAAAATTCCTGGGCAATCTCTTAAAACTCTCAAAGTTAAAATCAATCTTGAGCTTTCAAGTGTTAATGATGTTCAGATTGTTGAAAAATTTACCCCAAAAATTTTAGATTCTATTATTGCACATGTTGTAGAATTAACCGAAGACGAAATAAATGGTATCACTAATTTATACTGGCTAAAAGAAGAACTGTTAAACCGTATAAGTCTCATCGTAACCCCCGTCTCTGTTGCAAATTTAAGCTTCAGAACATTTGAAATACAAACTCAAGACATGCAATCACAAAATTAAGGAGATGGATTGTGACACAAGAAAACAAAGAAAATAATACGTCTGAAGTAAATGATTGGGCAGATATGATTAATGTTCAAGATTCTGAAGATATTTTCACACATAAAGAAAGTTTTTTTCAATCTTCTCCGGAACCGGAACAAAAAAATTCTACTTCAAACAATAAGCAGATTTTTGGCAAAACCGGTGTTCAGGCTATTTTAGATTCTTCTTTTGTTTCTTATGAAAGATTGCCCATGTTGGAAGTGGTATTTGACCGTCTTACCCGCATGATGGCCACTTCACTTAGAAACTTTACTCAAGACAACGTTGAAGTTGCTATTGAAAGCATTGAATCAATGCGTTTTGGTGAATACATCAATTCTCTGGCTCAACCAACACTGTTAACCGTGTTTAAAGCAGAAGAGTGGGACAATTTTGGTCTTATATCCATAGATTCTTCCCTTGCATATTCTACCATAGATATCTTGCTTGGTGGCAGAAGAGGAACCGCTGCCATGAGAATTGAAGGCAGAACATATACCAGTATTGAATTAACCCTCATCAAAGATATGATAATGCTCATATTATCAGACCTTTCCACCGCTTTTGACCCGGTTACAACCGTAAACTTTACGTATGACCGTTCAGAAACCAACCCTCGTTTTGCAGCCATTTCCCGCTTATCAAATGCAGTAATTGTTGCCAAACTCAGAGTTGACATGGAAGACAGAGGTGGAAAACTTGATTTAATGATCCCATATGCCACACTTGAACCCGTAAAAGAACTTTTACTGCAAATGTTTATGGGAGAACATTTTGGTAAAGACCCTATTTGGGAAGAACATCTGGTTAAAGAACTCTGGAAAACAGACGTTGAACTTAAAGCTGTTTTGGCAGAAAAAGCCATCTCTTTGGGAGAGATTGCCAAATGGGAAAAAGGTTCTTTTTTACCGTTAAACATTTCCCCGTCGCATGATATAGACATTACCTGTGGAGACTGCACTCTTATGAAAGGAACCATGGGACGTAAAGAAGATAATATCGTAATAAAAATAAACAAAAAGGCAGAAAAAAATGGCTAGTTTGGAACTTATAATAAACATCTTGATTGTCGGTCTTTTAATTCCCACAATCATTTTTGCATACAAGCTCAACAAAAACCTAAACATTTTGCGTAACAACCAAAAATCTTTAGCCAAGCTTGTAGATTCTCTAAACGAAGCTACTTTTAAGGCAGAAAACTCTATTCCAAAGCTCAAAAACATAACGGAAACTTCTTCTTCCGGATTAAAAGAAGTTGTTTCTTCCGCAAAAACATTAAAAGATGATTTGGAATTTATCAATCAAAGAGCAGACCAACTTGCAGACAGGCTTGAAGTAATGATAAAAGATGGTCGCAACATCAAAGAAATGCCTGCAAACCAAATTACCGATCCGCAAGATGCTCAATCTTTGGCAGAGCTTGAACTGCTCAAAGCCTTAAGATCTATAAAGTAGGAGACTCTTATGTTAAAAACAAAATATAAATTAAGAGCTCTGCCCATATTAATTTTTATTGCCGTATTATCTCTCAGCATAAAAATAAACAACATCTATGACATTCTTGCTTCATCAGAAAGCAAAAAAATTTCAATCAGTCATAGCAGTGTGGTTGCAAAAGAAAAAAAACCGGAAAATTCTCAATCTTCCAATGTTGTTAGTTCTCAATCAACCTTAGAACAGCTGGTTAATAGAGAATATAATGACACAAACAACCCAATGTATAACAACAAAAACACTTCAGAAATCAAAATTTTAAAAGATTTAGCTGAGCGCAGAGAAATGCTTGATTTAAAAAGCAAAGAAATAGATAAAAAAGCTCTCCAACTCAAGGTTGTTGAAGAACAAATTGATAAAAAAATTAAACAACTGCAAACATATGAAGAAAAATTAAAAGCAATGATTAACAAATATAATCAGGAAGAGCAAACAAGAATAAATTCTTTGGTAAAAATGTACTCTGCAATGAAAACAAAAGATGCAGCAAGATTATTTAACAGCTTGGATAATGAAATTGTTCTACCAATCTTAAAAGCCATGAAACCTTCTTCTGCCTCAGCCATTTTATCTCAAATGGATAACGACAGAGCAAAAATTATTACCTTAGAACTTATGGGTACCAATATAGATTAATACAGAGGAAAAGCATTGTTCAAAAAGGCCGGACATATTTTTGTTTTTTTTGTCGGAATGTATCTGACACTTTTGCTTGCTAGCACAAACTCTCAAGCATCAACGGGCTCTAGTGTAACATTAAGTTTTCCGTGGAACAACCAAGTAAGTTCTGCCGTATTTTTTAGAGAAGGTTATTTATGGATTGTTTTTGACCGCAAACATGAATTTGATCTGCAGGAACTTGCCAGAACTTCTAAAGAATATATAAAAGAAATTGTATCTCTCCCCCATCCAAAAGCCACAATCTTGCGTTTGTTGCCCACAGACAAAATCTTTGTTGCCGTAAGAAAAGAAGGTTTGCTTTGGATTGTTGATATTTTTGACAAAGAAAGAGAGCCTTTAAGAAGTGCCACAAAAATCCTTACCGAATTTGACGGTCTTCAACATTCTTACCTGTTTATTCCATCTGCCACATCAGGAAATGCCATCTCCATCATAGACCCATTGGTTGGAGATACACTGCTCATTATCCCTTCTGCAGATTATTCTTTAAATCTGCCCACAAATTATTCTTACCCTGATTTAGAATTTTTGCAATCTGTTCAAGGTATTGCCATTGTCCCCAACACAGATGATTTATATTTAAATAAAACCACAGAGGGAATATCTATCAAAGCACAAAAGCGCAGTTTACACATTTCAAACAACCTTGAATATCTTAAAAAAGAACAACTTTTTTCTACAGCTGCAACAGAAGATAAAGACCTTCTTTTACCCCATGTTGATATGAACAAACATAACTTTATTGCCTCAGAACATAAGCTTATCACAGATTTGTCTCTTGCATCTGCAAACAACAAACAATCTGCCCGTACAGAACTTGCCAAATTTTATATCGGACACGGACTTGGAACAAACGCTCTTGGTTTGTTGGCGCAAAATTACAAAGCAAACCCTAATCAAAACAAACAATTTTACTTTTTAAGAGGACTTGCAAACTTTTTGACCAAAAGATATCAAGAAGCATCTGCAGATTTTTCAAACAAATTACTTGAAGGAGATGAAAACGCCATATTCTGGCAAACAATCACTCAGTCTCAAACACAAATAAAACCACAAGATAATGCAATTACTTCTGCATATATTTATCTTTTGAGCAATTACCCCGAAGATTTAAAAGAAAGAGCCTCTCTTGCCGGAGCACACATAGCTATTTCTGCAGAAGACGACGTAACAGCTCATAAGTTTTTAGACATATTAAAAAATGCAAATGTCAATCGCTTAAGAAAAGCCCACATAAAATACATCACTGGCAAAATATTTTTACTCCAGGGATACCCTCAAAATGCTTTAAGAGAATTTACAGACATTGCACGCTCAGATTCACAAAAATGGGCATCTTTTTCCAGAAAAGAAATTGCCAATTTGGCACATGCTTTCAACTTTATCAGCATATCAGATGCCACACAAGAACTTGAAAAAATATACTTTGCTTGGCACACCCAAAGCTTTAGAGAACAAGTTTTGCATGATTTGATTTATCTTTATTCAGAAAATCAAGATTACCACAGAGCTATAGAAAGAGAATATGAACTATATAAAATGCAAACAGATGAAGTAAAAAAAGCCCAAACCAAACAACAAATGATAACAACAATAGAAAACCTGTTTTTAGAAGACGTAAACATCAAAATTTCTGCCTTCAAGATTTTGGCTTTATATGACTCTTTTAATTGGATTGCTGTGCAAAGCCCAAAATACAACAGCATTGTCAGAAAACTTGTAGATAGACTTGTTGCCGTAGATTTGTTGGAAAGAGCAAAAGAATTAATCAAAACTCAACTGGCAGACAAAAAAACTCCGAATACAGAAAAACAAAAATTGATAGCCCGACTTGCTCTCATATATCTTTTTGAAAATGCCCCTACACAAGCATTAAAAGTAATTCAAGACAACAAACATTTAAATGCAGACAAACAAATGACAGAGCAAATTCAGGTCATTAAAGCCAGAGCATATATAGACATCAACAGACCTGATTTGGCTTTAAAAACTCTTGAAAAAGAAAACACCAAGAATGCTATATTATTAAAAACAGATTTATATATGAAAGCCCAAAAATGGGAACAAGCCGCAGACAGTATCAAACAACTCATAGAACCGGCTGTTGCAGGCAAGCCTCTTTCTGATGAACAAGCAGAATATATTTTAGACTGGGCATTGGCTTTGAAAAAAGCTGGCAAAGAAACTGTTTTGGTCAGACTAAGAAACAGCTTCTTACCCCAATTTGAAAAAACCAAGTATTACAGCCCGTTTTCTTTATTAACCAGCCACTTGGATTCTAATAAAATAGATTTAAATAAAATAGAAAAAACCATAGATGATACCAAATTATTCAGCAATTTTGTAAAAAGTTACAACAAATCTTTGCAAGAAATAGGACAATAAGAATAATAAAATGGCATCAAACATATTTCACATAAACAGCAGTTTTGAACCTTCCGGAGACCAACCGCAAGCCATAAAAGAACTAACAGACGGATTAAAAAACGGACAACAAAATCAAATTTTGCTCGGAGTAACAGGTTCCGGCAAAACTTTTACCATGGCAAAAATCATTGAACAAAGCAAACGCCCTGCCCTCATTATGGCTCCCAACAAAATTTTGGCAGCCCAATTATACTCTGAGATGAAAGATTTTTTTCCCAACAATAATGTAGAATACTTTGTATCATATTATGACTATTACCAACCCGAAGCATATATTCCCAAAACAGATACATATATTGAAAAAGATTCTTCCATAAATGAACAAATTGATATGATGCGTCACGGAGCAACCAGAAACGTATTAGAAAACAGAGATGTAATTATTGTTGCATCTGTATCTTGTATATATGGATTGGGTAGCATGGAATCATATTCATCCATGTGTTTTGAAATAAAAACCGGAGACAACATTGAGCCTTCCGCTCTTTTCCGCAACCTCTGCCAACTTCAATATGAACGCAATCAAACAGACTTCAAACGCTCTACTTTCAGAGCCAATGGAGACATAGTTGATATTTTTCCTGCACACTATGAAGACAGAGCTTGGAGATTATCCTTTTTTGGAGATGAAGTAGAAGAAATATATGAAATAGACGCCCTAACAGGCAAAAAAACCGCAAAACTGGATTCTGTGGTTGTATATCCTGCCAGCCATTATGTAACGCCAAGACCTGCATTATCGCAAGCAATTACAGAAATTAAAAAAGAACTCAAAACACAAATAGAAACATTTAAAAATCAAGGCAAACTTCTAGAGGCCCAAAGATTGGAACAACGCACAAAATTTGATCTTGAAATGCTTGAAACAACAGGACACTGCAAAGGGATTGAAAATTATTCCAGATTTTTAACCGGAAGAAACCCCGGCGAACCTCCGCCCACACTGTTTGAATATCTTCCCAAAGATTGCATAATTTTCATAGATGAAAGTCACATTAGTGTTCCTCAAATCGGAGCCATGTTTAAGGGAGACCAAAGTCGCAAACAAACTCTGTCAGAATTTGGATTTCGCCTTCCTTCTTGCAAAGACAACCGTCCTCTTAAATTTGAAGAATGGAATAAAATGCGTGGACAGACCATCTTTGTTTCTGCCACTCCCGGAGACTGGGAACTTGAACAAACGCAAGGTGTTTTTACTGAACAGCTTATTCGTCCCACCGGACTTACCGACCCTGTTTGCATTGTCAGACCGGTAGAAAATCAAATAGACGACTTGATGAAAGAATGCAAAATCAGAGCACAAAAGAATCAATGAGTTTTGGTTACAACCTTAACCAAAAGAATGGCAGAAAAACTCACCGATTATTTAAGAGAAAATAACATTAGGGTTAAATATCTGCACTCTGATATTGAAACACTTGAAAGAATTGAAATCATCAGAGACTTAAGACTTGGCAATTTTGATGTTCTTGTCGGCATTAACCTGCTCAGAGAAGGTTTAGACATACCTGAATGTTCTTTGGTTGCCATTTTAGATGCAGATAAAGAAGGTTTTTTGCGTTCATATCGCTCATTAATCCAAACCATTGGCAGAGCCGCCAGAAACTCAGAAGGACAAGTCATTTTGTATGCAGACAAGATGACAGGCTCCATCCAAACCGCATTAGAAGAAACCAATCGTAGAAGAACCAAACAACTGGCATATAATACCGCCCACAACATTACCCCGGCCACCATTAACAAACAAATTTCTCCAACATTGTTTAAAATGATAAATGCAGATTATGTTGAAAAAGAACAAATTTCTCTCAACAAAGACGGCAACATAGAAAAACAAATTAAAGAACTTACAAAAAAGATGAAACAAGCAGCAGAAAATCTTAACTTTGAAGATGCCGTTAAATATCGTGATCAAATCAAAAAATTAGAAAAAGACTTTTTACAAAAAGTGTAGGAAAAACTTATGAAAATAACCATCAAAGCAATAGGAAAATGTAAAAAAGGCTCACCGGAAGCAGAACTGATTAATGAATATATCAAGCGTAGCAAATGGGATATTTGCATTAAAGAAGCAGATAACTCTACCCAAGAAAAAGAAGCTTCATTTTTAACCTCCGGCTTACCTGCAAACGCAAAAATTGTGGTCTTAGATGAAAGAGGAATAAACATAAAATCCATAGAACTCGCACAAACTGTTGAAAATTGGCAAAATAACGGTTGCAATGAAATATGTTTTCTTATCGGGGGAGCAGACGGTCACCTTGAAAGCACTCGCCAAAAAGCAGATTTAATTTTATCATTCGGTCGCCTGACATTGCCACATATGTTAATGAGAGCCGTTTTAACAGAACAAATATATCGCATCCAAACCATTTTGTCCGGACACCCATACCACAGAGAATAAAAACAAGTTAATTTTAAAAAAAATAGGGCCAAAATAAGTTAGCCCTATAATTATCATTGCCTATAGTTAAAAATCATCAATTTTTACGCACGTTTGCCACGGCACTCCACATTTTTTCTATATTATAAAACTCTCTTACTTCAGCTCTAAAGATATGAACAATTACATCATAGGCATCAATAAGCACCCAATCTGCCTTGTCCTGACCTTCCACCACAGATTTAAAACCGTTATCTTTTAAGGCCTGATACACATATTCTGCCACTGCCGCCACGTGTCTTTGAGAATTTCCGGTTGCCACCACCATATGGTCGGCAATGCTGGTTTTTCCTTGCAAATCCATATGCACAATGTTTTCTGCTTTATTATCTTCCAAAGTTTTAAGCACTATCTGTAAAATATCTTTTTTTTGTTTTTTCATTTTCACCTCTAAATTGGTGACCAGGGTTTATTTTCTGTCACCGTTGACTGATTATTTTCTGTCTTTTTCTTTCTGTTTATATATTGATTAATATCAATTAAACACTCAAACAATCCGCTTTTTGCCACTGAAGAAATTGCATAAACTTTTTTACCGATTTCTTTTTCAAATTTCTTACAAATTTTCTGCACAGTTTTTTCATCCAAAGTATCAATTTTGGTCAAAGCCACCACTTCCGGTTTATTTAACAGTTTTTCATCATATAGCTTTAGCTCATTTCTGATTGTTTCATATTCTTTTTTCAAATTTTTTGCATTTATATCAACCAAATGCAAAAAAGCTGAACATCTTTCCACATGACGCAAGAACCTATCACCCAAACCGTGTCCTTGGCTTGCGCCTTCAATCAACCCCGGAATATCTGCAATTACCATTTCATAATCGTCAACCCAACACACACCAAGGTTTGGATGAATTGTTGTAAAAGGATAATCTGCAATTTTGGGTCTTGCTTTTGTAACCACAGACAAAAACGTAGATTTTCCGGCATTGGGCTTTCCGATTAAGCCCACATCGGCAATAACTTTTAGCTTAAGCCAGAGCCACTTTTCTTCTCCTGGCCAACCCGGTTCTGCATATCTTGGCGCCTGATTTGTAGAACTTTTAAACTGCGAGTTACCTCTTCCACCGTCTCCGCCTTTTGCCGCACAAAATCTTTGGCCGGCCACAACCATATCAGCAAGCACAGTTTCATTGTCTTCTGCCACAATTTCCGTTCCCACCGGTACCTTAATAATTACGTCATCAGAAGCTTTTCCTGTCTTATCGGAACCTTTTCCGTGTTCACCGTTTTTTGCTTTGAAATGTTGCTGATATCTAAAATCAATCAAAGTGTTCAGATTGTCCACGGCTTCAAAAATAATATCTCCGCCTTTGCCACCATTTCCACCATTAGGTCCGCCAAATTCAATATATTTTTCACGTCTGAAAGAAACGCAACCTGCGCCTCCGTCACCTGATTTTATATATATTTTTGCCTGATCCAAAAACTTCATAATTTTTCCCGGTAAAAAATAAGGGGAAACCAAGCTCCCCTTACATTAATAACACTCTCCAACCAAAAGTTTATTCTGTAACCACAGAAACATAAACTTTATCGTCGGCTTTTGTGGCAAATTCCACTTTTCCTTCAGCCACAGCAAAGATTGTATGGTCTTTACCCATATCAACATTTTTGCCCGGATGATATTTGGTGCCTCTTTGACGAATAATGATATTACCAGGAATAACTTTTTCTCCGCCAAATTTTTTCACACCTAAGCGACGACCTTCCGAGTCTCTACCGTTACTGGAGCTACCGCCTGATTTCTTATGTGCCATATCTAAATCTCCTCTTATTTACCTTCAGCAGGCTTTGCAGCACCGCCCAAAATATCTGTAATTTTAACGATTGTAATGTTTTGGCGATGACCATTTTTACGACGATAATTTTGTCTTCTTTTCTTTTTGAAAACAATTACCTTTGCATCTTTTGCCTGTTTTACAACCAAAGCCTTAACGCTGGCTTCTTTTACTAACGGTGTTCCGATTTTATCGCCCAAAGCCAAAACTTCGTTAAATACAACCTCAGAACCCTCTTCGGCCTTAATTTTTTCAATTTTCAGCACGTCGCCGGAATTAACTTTATATTGTTTTCCGCCTGTTTTTATTATTGCATACATTTTTTCTTCCATTCATAAATATCAAACTTTTTTATGCAATATACATAAGATTTTCTTACTGTCAACATAAAATTTATTGTTTCTTTACAAATACTCTGTATAAGGATGGATTCATAAACTTTGTCTTCCATATTCCTTTTTTATTTTTCATAGCCTGTTTTTGTTGCAAAGCATATTCATCACCATATTGCGCATAAGACAAGGCATAACCTTCTGCCACCATTTGCTCTGCCAAATCTTTGCCGTTGCAATAACATGTTGCCAACCATCTGTTATATTTGTCTTTGCCTTCTTTTTTGCACTCAATTTTTCCTTTTATCAAAGATTGTAAAAACTTTTTTGACTGTTTTCCGCATTTAATTTCTTTTTTACCTTCATAACAAATTTGCATATATTCCGGAGCATCAATTCCTTTTAACCTGACATTTTCTCCATTTATCAAAATACTGTCTCCATCCAATACGTTAATTTGTCCATTTGCCGTGGCAAAATTACAAATAACAAGTAACAGCAGTAAAAGCAATACAGATTTTATATTCATAACACCTCTCAATGTTCACTATATCTGCAAATTTATGTTTTTTGCAAGAATATATTGTAAAAGTAATAAAAATACTTTGTAATTCTATTTATTTGACGTAATATAAGATAAATTTTTATTGTGAGGTTTGAAGTGTTTAAAAAATTTTTACTTATATCTTTGTTGTTTTTAAGTTCTTGCGCCATTTCACAACGCAGTTTCAAAGAAATTATTAACGACCCGTTTAACCTTAAGGCAGAGGGCAAGAATGCAACAAACGCCCCTTTAACATTAGAAAACAGCGTTGTAATCTGTCGTTCAAAACAATGTGCGCCGGCAAAACTTTCTATGTCAAAAGAATATATTTATAATTCTTTATTGCAACTTTTTGACAACAACGACAACAGCAGAGCGCTTGTTTGCCAGTCAAACCCGGCAAGCAAATCTTGCTTAGAGACATATATCACACTACCGATAACTGTGGGCATTACCCCGGCATATATGTATATTGATTATGTAAAAATTTCAGACGTTTCATTTACGGAAGATACTTCACAAATAACCGCTTTATTAAATTACCACGTTACATATAACGGTCAAACACCGGTATGCAACCCATCAAAAACCATTATCTTTGCAAAAAATGCTGAACACGTATTGTTGGAAGATTCCGGTTATTCTTGCAAGATGACAACTGTTGGAAAAACATCTGTAAAAACAGTTTTTGCCATTGATTACATAGACTTAGATTATGGTTTTATCGGCGGATATTATTCAATAGGTCTTTCCGGTCCGGCATATGGTGGAGGCACCGGTTACATGTTGCTTAAATTACAAAAAAATGCATATCCTTTATCTCCGGCTCTGCAAACACCAAAAAATTCTCAAAATAAAGATATTGCCAGAGAACAGAATATAAACAGAACCTCAAATAGCCAATCAACCGCAGGAGTTGACGGGGTTCAGATATTCCCGATAAACAAATAGCAAACACACTTTTTAATAAAAAAGCACCCCGACCGGAGTGCTTTTTTTTGTTTTTTAAAGACAGTTATCTGCCGTCATCTCTGCCTGTCGGCATATTTTGACGAGTATTTACATGTTGTTTTTCTTGGGCTTTTTGTTCTTTTTTAATTTCTTTTTCTCGTTTTCTTGCCGCAATTTTTGTTCTTAAAGCCGCAATTGCAGCCAAAGGCCTTGCATAGGCAATATCTTCGGCAGAACGTCTTACCAATGACAAATTATCTTCGTTCATAGCTTCAGATTTAATGCTTTCTCTCATTAACTTTAATGCCTTTTTGGCCAATTTACGATCCGCCTTGCCAATGTCTTCAAGGCAGTGTGTTATTGCATATACCTCATGTTCGTTAGGTTTATCATGTGTTCTAAGATAATATTCCACATGCTTAAATGCTGTTTCGGCAAATTTCGGATCTTTTCTTGAAATTTCTCCCATAAGATAGAAATCTGAGGTGTTTAAGCCACCACGAACCAGCTCATAACGTGCCGCAATTCTTTCAACACGTTCCGGTTCAGCAGCTCCACTTGCAATCAATCTAGTATAAGCACGCTGGGCAGCATTTTTTACATCTTCCCTATGAGTTGAGGTTTCATAGCGTTCAATTATATTAAAACACCTTTCTACATCATAAGGTTTTAGGTCTTCACTAAATTGTACCAATGTAGAAATGACTCTAGGCGTTAGTTCTTCTTCATAATGACGATCCATTGAACAGATACTACCAATCGGATCTCTCAAAGCACCAGGAAATTTTTTTGCAATGGTTACAATATCGGACAAAACACGCTTACGATCCACTTCTCCAACTTTTGCACTAGAGGCCGTTATAGAAATAGCAGTTTCTAATAAATTTCCTAGCTCTGGGTTTTTTTCTAAATCTTTACCCCACCAATCAGTACTTTTTAAATCAGACACAATATGTATCCCCGCCTCAGGAATTTCCAATAATATGTCGGTACAAAATTCGCGGTTTTCAGAATTATACATCGCACGAAGCATCTTAGCTATGCCTGATGATGGAACCTCTTTTGAAGTTTTAGATATTTCTCGTATAGTTTTTAAAATCTCCGCAGCAAGCTCCGGATTTTTATCAACCTTCTGACCGACCTTCTCCCAATCATGGTAAGGATAACAAGGTTCTTCTTTTATCCGCTTCATCATAGAATCAAATTCTTTTCTATCTTCCTCAGTAACCATAACACACCTCCTATATACTGTAAAAAACCGAACATTTTTTTACAATGTTTTAAGGAATCATGAGATAAACTGGCTTAACATCAGGAAGTCCTTGTTTTTATTTTGTTATTGCATATTAGACAAAAATATGGCATAATAAATATAGGCATTGGATTTAAATGTTCCTTTTTTTACAATGACATAAATCTCAATTTTTCAGACTGTTTACACTAAAAAAAAAGACGATTAAAATCGTCTTTTGTCTTATTGTTTTTGTTCCCATTTACCAACGCTGTTTTGTTGCCAATAATTAAGCTCTGCATCTTGTTCTTTTAAGCGTTTCCATAAATCTCTGGCATATTCAAGAGATTCCTTATTGTTTCCGTCAAAAATACAAAAAACTCTCTCAAAAACCTCATCAGATTTATAATCTGCACAATCCACCAAAAACAAATAGCTTGCTCCGTTTGGATTATCATCTTCACATGTAAGCCAAATAGGTTGCTTATCTGCCTGACCATATTTTTTGCATGAATGAGGCAGAAAACTATCTTCTTTATACGTCCAAAGCAAGTTATTTAATAATTCCACCCTCTCCTCATTTCCAATGCGGACCAATATATTTTTTTGTGATGCATATGCTTTTTCCAGCAATTTTGGAAGCACATTTTCCAAGGTATCATGTTGCAAATGATAAAAATCAATTCTGTTCATTTATCAACTCCATTTTAACCATATGCATTTCTTCATCACGGTCTATTTCCATTTCCATCGGACGCATCATATCTGCTTTTGCATATACCACCATATCTTCCACATCTTTAATGCTTATAATGGTTCTGCCATCAATTTTGGCAATCCTATCTCCTTCTTTTAATCCGTGTTTAGCCGCCAAACCGTCATGTTTTACTTTTGCCACAACAACATTAAAAGTCTCATTTTTCAGCCACAATCCCAAATCATAAATCTCAAACAAATTTTCTTCTTTTTCTTTTGCCAACGTTACTTGTTCTTGAGGCTGTTCTTCAATTATTATATTTTTGATGATTTGCTGATTATTTCTTTGCAAAACAATCTCCACATTTTCTCCAACTTTGGTCTGAGCAATTTCTCTGGACAGGTTCTTAATGTTTTTCACGTCTTTGCCGTTAAATTTAACAATTTTATCACCCACTTCCAAACCTTGTTTCATTGCCGGACCACCATTTTTCAAAGAAGATATTATTCCGGCTCCGTCTTCAGATTGTAGCATTGCACCAATATAACCTCTTTTTACCTCTCCGGTCTGTTTTAACTGATTTACCACCCACATTACCTGATTAATTGGGCTTGCAAAACCAATCCCTTGTGACAAACCGGTATCAGAGAATATGGCAGAATTTACACCTATTACTTCTCCTTGCAAATTAAACATAGGACCGCCGGAATTTCCCTGATTTATTGAGGCATCTGTTTGCAAAAAATTATCATACGGACCCACTTCAATATCTCTTGATTTTGCAGAAATAATACCGGCAGTCAAACTACCTCCTAAACCAAACGGATTTCCAATGGCCAAAATCCAATCCCCAACTCTTACTTTGTCAGAATCTCCTATCACTACAGGGCTTAACTTTATATCCGGATTAATTTTGAGCAATGCCACATCAGATTTTTTATCCACGCCTACCACATTTGCATCATATTCATCATCATTAGCCAATACCACATTAATTTTTGTGGCTTTTTCAATAACATGCAAATTGGTAACAATATATCCGTCTTCTGAAATAATAAATCCCGAACCCAAAGACTGATGTTCAACATCTTCATCTGTTTCTTGAACGGTAGACACATTAACCACACAATCAAAAAGCTTTTCTGCCACATCTGCAAAACTGATTGGCACTTGAGCATTGACAGGCAAGGCAACAAACATCAGACTTAAAGTTAAGACAAGTTTCTTCATTATTTTTTATGTCCTTGCTCATTTTGTAAGAATTTGAAAAATTCAGAATTTGGAGAAATCAACAATTTTGTCCCATCTTGCAAAGACTTTTTATATGCCTCCAAAGATCTATAAAAATCATAAAACTTTGTATCCAAAGCTGCGGCCTCGTTCCATAAGTCAATAACTTCTTTATCTCCTTGACCTTTTATGATTTCTGCCTCTTTTTGAGCCTCTGCAATTATAAACACTTTTTCTTTTTCTGCAGTTGCTCTAATTTGCTGTGCAGCTTGCTGACCTTTTGCTCTAAATTCTTTTGCGTCTCTTTCTCTCTCTGCTTTCATTCTGGCATTTATTGCTTGCAAAACTTCCACCGGCAAATCGGCCCTTCTAATTCTTACATCTGCCACACTCACACCAATTTGCTGAGCATCATTTTTTACTGCAGCACTGATATCTGCCATTATCTGAGTTCTTTGGCTTGACAACAACTCAGGCAAAGTAATTTTTCCCAACACTTTTCTAATAGAAGAATTAACAATTTCTTCTAATTTTGAATTTGCCTGATATTCTGTTCTTACTGTTTTATAAAACTTTAGAGGATCAACAATTTTATATCTTGTAAAGCTGTCCACATCTAAACGTTTTTTATCGTTGAGCACAATTTCTTGCGCCGGAGGATCTAAATTTAACAATCTGTTGTCATAATATACCACATTTTGTATAAACGGCACCTTAAATTTCAATCCGGCATCTTTTATCTCTCTGACAGGCTCACCAAATTGCAACACAATCGCCTGTTCTGTCTGATTAACCACATACACACTGGCAATCAAAGATATGATCATTAAAAATATAAAAATTAATGCATATTTTTTCTTAGTTTCCATGGTTTTCTCCTTTAGCAAGCAATGTTGTCGGCAGCGAAATTTCTTTTCTGTCGCCTGTATTTTTATCTGCCACATTCATATTTACCTGTTTCATTGCAGCATTATTCAATATCTTTTTTATCGGATTTTTATTGTCATTTAACTGCAACAAAGGTAGCACATTAGTGTTTTTGTTATCAAAAATAACCTTATCCACTTTTCCTAGCACATCTTCCATTGCTTCTATATACATTCTTTTTCTGGTCACTTCTTTTCCATTTTTATAAGAATTATAGATGGCTTTATATCTTTGAGTTTCACCCAGCGCCTTTTGAACCACTCCTTGCTTATAAGCTTCAGCGTTTTGAATTCTTTGTACGGCTTCTCCTTTTGCTTTTGGCAAAATTTCATTTCTATATGCCTCTGCCTCATTTTTAAATCTTTCCATATCGGCTCTTGCTCTCTGCACTTCATTAAAAGCATCAACCACTTGCTTTGGCGGGTCTGCTTTTTGTAATTTCACTCTCACAATTTGCACACCTGCTCCAAACTCATCCAAAACATTTTGCAGTTCTTCTTTAGTTTCATCTTCCACTTTTCCTCTGTCGCCGGTAATTATCGGTTGCATTTCAGATTGACCGATAATTTCTCTTAACACAGATTGAGCAGCAACACGCACGGTATTGTCCACATCTGTCATATTAAACAAATAATCTTTTGCACTTTTAACTTTCCAAACAATTGTCAAATTTATATCAACAATGTTTTCGTCTCCTGTTAACATATGACTTTCTGTAAAAGCTGTTCTGCTGTTTGGCTCAATTCCCAAATTAATACTTCTTTCTTGGGTTGTATTTACCTTTTTTACTTCTTCAATGGGATAAGGCAAATGATAATGTAATCCGGCATCTGTTGTCTGAACATATTTTCCAAATCTTAAAACCACACCTTGCTGATTGGGGTTTACCTGATAAAAGCCGGAAGCACCCCACAAAATCAACAATCCTGCAATTATATATTTAAAAGGCATATTAAAATCATTTCCTTTTTTAAAGCGCAAATCAATCACCTTAATTTCTCTGTCATTTTCCGGCCACGGATTATCTTGTCCGGCTTGTTCCCAAGGATTTATAGTTTTTTTGTTCATCTGCTTTATCTCCTGTTGATTTATAATTCTATATAATATAAATAATAAACAAAGACAATTATCAAAAATGATATCAACAGGATAAAAACATGATTGAACAAATAAGAAAAATTGTAAATTCTTACTTTACACAAGAAGAAATAGATTCATTAAATCTGTTTAATAATAAGATTATTTTAACATTAAAAAACACTAACAAAGATTTTGACGCACTTAAAGCAGAACTTGAAAAACTGCCTAACATAAACTCGGTATCAATCATATATACCGGCACAAAAGATGTTTCTTCGTTCAATCAACCGCAAAAAAAAGAACTGTTACCAACAGTAAAAAATGTAATTTTGGTATCTTCAGGCAAAGGCGGAGTTGGCAAATCCACCACATCTGTAAACCTTGCCTTGGCATTAAAAAACCTTGGTTTAAAAGTTGCTCTTTTTGATGCTGACATATATGGTCCTTCTATTCCCAAAATGCTCGGATATGAAGGATTAACCCCCATAAGTTACGACGGAATAAGCTTTGAACCGTTTGAAAAATATGACATAAAATCAATGTCAATCGGCACACTGTTAGACAATAACAGCGCCCTGATTTGGAGAGGTCCGAAGGCCTGCTCTGCTTTGGAACAATTGCTTGGTCAAACCTCCTGGGGACCAACAGACGTAATGGTAATAGACACACCTCCCGGCACCGGAGATATCCAAATTTTCTTAAGTCAAAATCTTAACATTACCGGCGCTGTAATTGTTTCAACTCCGCAAGATGTTGCTCTTATAGATGCCATAAAAGGAGTAAATATGTATAAAAGTGTAAACATTCCGATTCTCGGCATTGTTCAAAACATGAGTTACTTTTTGTGTGACAAGTGCCAACACAAAGCATACATATTTGGACAAGACGGAGCAAAAGACACAGCTGAACAATTATCTGTTCCATTTTTGGGAGAGATTCCTTTGAGCATTGATTTACGCATTGCTTCTGATGAAGGCCTCCCCATTATAGAACATAACATTACAAGCCCCATTTCAGAGGCATACATAAACATTGCAAAACAAATTAAACCGGTTTTGAAGTTATGATGGAAGGCTTAAAGACATTAAAACAATATATCAAAAACGCCCCACAAATGCCAGGGGTTTATCGCATGCTTGACAAAGATGGCAAGGTTTTATATGTCGGCAAAGCAAAAAACATTCAAAAACGCATTACCTCATATTCACATATAGACAAGCTTCCTCTGCGTTTGCAACGCATGGTTTCTCAAATACACTCTATGGAATTCATTGTTGTAAAAGATGAAAAAAGAGCTTTATTGTTAGAAAATGAACTCATCAAAAAACTTGAGCCCAAATACAACATTTTGTTAAAAGATGATAAGTCGTTTCCTTTTTTATCCGTAGACTTACATTCTGATTATCCTTTATTAAAAAAAATGCGTGGCAAAAAGAACAAAGGAGACAAAGTTTTTGGACCATTTGCCAGTGTTTCTGATTTAAATTCCACCATAGATACTTTGCAAAAACTTTTTATGTTACGCTCTTGCACTGACACCGTTTTTAACAACAGAAGCCGCCCGTGTTTATTGCATCAAATCAAACTTTGCACAGCACCATGCGTAAAAAAAGTAACCCCGCAAGAATACCGACAACAATTACAATCTGCCCTTGATTTTTTAGAGGGTAAAAACAGCAAATTACAAGAAGAATTTGCACGCAAAATGTCAATTGCTTCACAAAATCAGGAATACGAACTTGCCGCCGTATACAGAGATAAAATAAAGGCGTTAACCTCAATCCAAACCTCAACATCACCGGAATACAGCAAAATTCCTTCAGCAGATGTTGTTGCCTGTGCCCAAGATGCAGATCAAGTTTGTGTAGAAGTTTTTATTATCCGCAACGGCATTTCAAATGGCAATATATCGTTTTATCCCAAACAAATGCTTGGCGACAGCAAATCAGACATTTTAGAAGCATTTTTAAGTTCTTTTTATGCAACACATGATGTTCCGAAAGAAATCATTGTATCTTCTCCGCTTGAAAACACAGACTTTTTACAAACTGCTTTGAACACTAAAATTGCACATCACAAACAAGGCTATAAAGCAACACTCATTGCAGATGCATTAACCAACGCAAACCTTTCTTTACAAAGACATATTGCCTTAGAAAGCAAAATGACGGCCAATTTACAAGAAATGCAAAAAGTTTTTGGTTTAGAACAAACACCAAAACGCATAGAAGTGTATGATAACTCTCACAACCAAGGTTCTTTTGCAGTCGGTTCATACATTGTTGCAACAGATAGCGGTTTTGCAAAATCACAATATCGCAAATTTAATATCAAAAACCCAAACATTTTCAATGACGATTTTGCCATGATGAAAGAAGTTTTAAACAGGCGTTTTGCTCATATGACAGAAGAAAACCGGCCGGATGTTATTTTGATAGACGGCGGACAAGGACAATTAAACGCCGTAATAAATGCTTTATCTGCGCACAATACTGAGGGTATAACTTTTATTGGTATTGCCAAAGGGCCTCAAAGAAACGCTGGAAAAGAAACATACCACCTCATTGGCAAAGAGCCTTTTTCTTTGCCCTATCAGTCATCTTTGGCTTTCTATATGCAAAACATCAGAGATGAAGCACACCGCTTTGCCATATCCACCCACCGCCATAAAAGATTAAAATCTGTAAGCAAATCAAGCCTGGATGAAATTGAAGATATTGGCCCCAAACGCAAAAAACAATTATTACATCATTTTGGTAATGTTGAAGCAATTTCTCAGGCTTCTGTTGAAGATTTATGCAAAATAGACGGCATCAATAAAAAAGTAGCGCAAAAGATTTTTAACTTCTTCCATATTTAAAAATATGTGATATAACAAAACTAGTTTTAATTTTTTAGGAAGAACAAAATATGTATAATTTGCCAAACTTATTAACAATTTCCAGAATTGTTGTAATTCCGGTAATTTTCTTATCTGTATTTTTTCATTGGCTCACAATGCTTGCTGCTGTTTTGTTTATTGTGGCCTCAATCACAGATTATTTTGACGGATACCTTGCCCGAGCATATAATCAAACCTCTGCTTTTGGCAGACTGCTTGACCCAATTGCCGACAAATTATTAGTTGCCTCTGCTCTGATTGTTATCTTGGCCAGAGAAGAAATGGTGTATAATTCTTTCAACTTTATCCCTGTTATTGTCATCTTGTGCAGAGAAATTTTAGTTTCCGGCTTGCGTGAATTTTTAGCCGAAGGTCGCCAACTTATGCCGGTTACACGTTTAGCAAAATGGAAAACAGGTTTCCAAATGACAGCTTTATCAATGATTTTGGTTGGCCACATTTTCCAACCTCTTGGTGTTGTTTTGTTATGGATTGCAGGTGTTCTTACTTTTTGGACAGGATATCTTTATTTCCAAAAAAGTTTAGATTATGTAAAATCTGTAGAAGGCCAAAAAGCTGATAAAAACAAAACAGAAGCTGTAAAAACAACGCAAGAAATTCAAAAAAAAGTTATAAAAAATCAGGCAAAAAAAGCTCCTGCAAAAAAAACAACAAAAACAACTAAAGCAGGTGCAAAAACAAAAAAAACATCTAAATAGGAGAAATTATGCATTCTGATATTGCCCACATTTTGGTTGTAGATGACGATACCAGATTGCGTGAACTGCTCTGCAGATTTTTAAGAGAAGAAAATTTCATGGTTTCTGCCGCCAAAGATGCAGCAGAAGCAAGAGATTTTCTTCTTTTGTATAACTTTGATTTGCTTATTGTAGATGTCATGATGCCCAATGAAACAGGGTTTGAATTTTTGCAAAAACTCAGACAAACCAATCAGGTTCCGGTAATTATGCTCACTGCTGTTACAGATTCAGATTCTCGCATTCAAGGACTTGAACACGGCGCAGATGATTATATTGGCAAACCGTTTGAACCAAAAGAATTAGTACTGCGCATCAACAACATCTTAAAACACACAAAAAAAGAAATGTCCTCTTCCGATAACATTTTATATTTTGGCTCGCTTAGTTTTGATACGCAAAGCAAACAACTGACAAATAAATCAAAAAACATTATTCACCTATCTCCTTTAGAAGAAAATATATTGTCCATTATGAGTGCCAAATGTGGGCAAATTTTTCAAAGAGAAGAACTTGCAGGTTTGCTTGGAGCAGAACAAAATGCTCGCTCAATAGACGTGCAAATTACCAGACTTAGAAAAAAGCTTGAACCGGATACAAAAAATCCAAAATTTCTAAAAACAGTCAGAGGAAAGGGATATGTTCTCATTCCCGATAAAATATAGGATCATACCATGCATTACAAATTTCCTAAAAAAATAGATAAAATAATCAGAAGAATCAAACATGCAGTTCTGCCTAAAAAACTGTTTTTCAGAACACTTTTAATGATTTTGCTTCCGCTTTTAGCCGTGCAAATTGTTTCAATATGGACATTTTTTGATGTAAACTGGGGCAGAGTTGGCAGAAGCTTGTCAAATAACGTTGCACAAGACATCTATGTTTTAGTAAATCTTGTTAACCAAGACATTTCAAATAAAACCAACATTGCCGAAATTGAAAAAATGTCATCAGACATATTTGGCATAGACATGCACTATTATGATCAATCAAGCAAACCTTCTGCATACAAGAAAATAAAAAAAGGAAAAAAAATAATCACCAATTTTTTGAAAGACTCACTTAAAACAAAATTTGCAAACAATGGTAAAGCATTTTTATACAGAGGAACCGGAGACAAAAACATTATCGTTGTAATAGAACAAGAGCACGGATTATTTCAATTTTCCGTCCCCGAAAAGAAATTTTTCACTTCATCCATGTTTGCTTTCATCATATGGATGAGCATAACTTCTGTATTAATGTTTATAATTGTTTCACTGTTTTTAAGAATACAGGTAAGGTCAATTTCAGACCTTGCAAAAGTTGCAGAAGATTTTGGAAAGGGAGAAGAAAATTCCAAATTTAAACCTTACGGATCAGAAGAAGTCCGCAGTGCCGGTCTTGCGTTTATTAAAATGAGGGAAAGAATTGTTCGTCAAGTTTCTGAAAGAACGCAAATGCTTGCCGGAATTTCTCACGATTTAAGAACCCCGCTCAGCCGCATGAAATTAGAAATGGCTTTAATTCCAAATGGCCCAGACAAAGAAGGATTTTTAAAAGATATTTTTGAAATGGAACAAATGCTTGACGGATACATTTCTTTTGTAAGCAAAGGCACCGGAGAAAAAACCAGCACCATCAATATAAACAACATGATTTCAGAAATACTTAAAGGTTTCAGAAGCAAAAAAGCCCTCGTTAGTTATTTTGCGCCAGACAAAACTCCTTTATTTAAAGCCAGAGAACAATCCCTAAAAAGAGCCTTGACCAATATCATTGGCAATGCCTTTTACTATGGCAAAACCATTGTTGTAAGATTAGAAACAAACAACAACAATTTTGAAATCATGGTAGAAGATGACGGACCAGGTATTCCAAAAGAAAAAAGAGAAGATGTATTTAAAGCCTTTTATCGTATAGACGGCTCACGCAATAAAGAAACGGGAGGTGTAGGACTTGGGCTTGCCATCGCCAAAGACATCATTTTAGCTCACGGTGGCAGCATAGAATTAGGAGAAAGCAAAGGCCTGAAAGGGTTAAAAGTATTTATAACCCTTCCGTTATAGCCTAATTACTTAATTAAAACTGTGGCACAGAACTTTTTGTTCTCTTTTCTTCAGAAACGGGAAGCAGATTTTGACGGTCAATTTTTTTACCCTTAACCACTTCTTTAATTTCTTCTCCGGTTAAAGTTTCATGCTCAATCAAAGCTTTTGCAAGTCTTTCTAGTTCTTTATCTTTTTCTTGCAAAAGTTTTTTGCAATTTTGATGAGCTTCTTCCACAAAGTTTTTAATTTCCGCATCCACCAATCTTGCTGTATCCTCACTAATGTTTTTATTATGAGTAAAAGATTTACCCAAGAAAACTTCGCCTGAATTTTCTGCATAACAAACAGGGCCTAATTTTTCACTCATACCCCATTCTGTCACCATTGATCTTGCCAAAGAAGTTGCTGCAGCAATATCTGAAGATGCGCCGGAAGTAATGTTTTCATATCCAAATTTTAACTCTTCTGCCACACGTCCACCCATCATTATAATAAGACGAGACAACATTTTTGTTCTTGAATAAGAATAATGATCTTTTTCCGGCAATTGCTGAACCATACCCAAAGCTCTTCCTCTTGGAATAATTGTAGCTTTATGAATTGGATCGCTTTCTTTGGTATATAAAGAACAAATTGCATGACCGGCTTCATGATAGGCTGTCAGCTTCTTTTCTTCTTCATCCATAATCATAGATTTTCTTTCATTGCCCATCAATACTTTATCTTTTGCCTCATCAAAATCTGCACATGTTACCTTATGCTTATTTTTTCTGGCAGCAAGCAAAGCTGCTTCATTTACCAAATTGGCCAAATCAGCACCGGAAAATCCCGGAGTTCCTCTTGCAATCACAGAAATATCAACATCTGCCGCCAACGGAACTTTTTTAATATGCACTGCTAAAATTTCTTCCCTACCTTTAATATCCGGATTTGTAACAGTTACCTGTCTATCAAACCTTCCGGGACGCAAAAGTGCAGGATCAAGCACATCAGGTCTGTTTGTGGCAGCAATTAAAATAACATTTTCATTTGTTTCAAAACCATCCATTTCTACCAACAGTTGGTTAAGAGTTTGTTCTCTTTCGTCATTTCCTCCGCCAAGCCCGGCCCCCCTGTGTCTACCTACAGCATCAATTTCATCAATAAACAACAAACATGGAGCATTTTTCTTGGCTTGAGCAAACATATCTCTAACTCTTGAAGCCCCTACACCAACAAACATTTCCACAAAATCAGAGCCTGAGATTGAAAAGAACGGAACATCTGCTTCTCCAGCCACAGCCTTTGCCAACAAAGTTTTACCTGTTCCCGGAGGGCCGACCAAAAGCACACCCTTTGGAATTTTTCCCCCAAGTCTTTGAAACTTTTGAGGTTCTTTCAAGAAATCTATAATCTCTTCCAATTCTTGCTTGCTTTCATCGCATCCGGCCACATCTGCAAAAGTCACTTTTTTGGCATTTGCAATCAACTTTGCTCTGGATCTGCCAAAACTCATGGCTTTATTATTGCCTGAATTTGCCTGTTTCATAAAGAAAATCCACACCCCAACCAGCAAAAGCATCGGGAACCAAGAAATAAATATACTCAAAAATGTTGTGCCACCGGTATCTTCCGGCTTTGCTTCAACTTTAACATTATTATTTCGCAAAATTTCTACCATTTTAGGGTCATACGGAGCATATGTTGTAAACTTATTTCCGTCAGTATATGTTCCCTTAATGTTTGGTCCTTGAATTAGCACAGAAGACACCAAAGATTTTTCTGCCTTATTCATAAACTCAGAAAATGCAATTTCACTACTGTCTGCTTTTTTCTGCTTGGCATCAAATGCATTCATCACCATAGACAACAGCACAACCGCCATCATCCAAAAAATAATACTTTTTCCTTGTTTCATAAGATTTTCCTTTTACTTGAACAATAGTTTATATATAGGATTATTATTTTAAAAACTCAAGACAGATTTTAACATTATTTATATTTTACATTTTTTTAATAACCTTAACATAAAATGTAAAACATGACAAAACTTTACAACTATGTTTCAAAACCCAACAACGTTCATACCGAAGGATTGCTTTCTCCGGTATTAACTCCTTGCAACAAGCTGTTTCATTACAGCACCACAAAAAGAGCAAATTCCACAAATAAAACAGACATCATCAACTGGCTTGAAACCATTTTTCCCGGCAGATCAAAAGCCATTTCTTTTTTAACAGAGCCAATGTCTCCGTGTTGTTGTTTTTATTCTTCTTTTCGTAAAAGAGACTTATTTTCTTTTGACTTTGATTTGTTATATAACCACAAAATTTTTGGAGACATATATTGTTTTGAAGGCGATAATATCTTCAGATTAAACAGTCCGAAAGACATAGATTTTTCGCCTCTTCCTTGGCATATTTTACAAAGAGACAATGGCATATTTTTTGCTGCAATCAGACACTATATGGTTGTATTAAAAGAAGGCAGACTACCACCGCAATTTTTGCAAAAATTATAATTTTATCAGTGCAATTCTGGCTTTTGATGGAATTTTTTTAGTTTTCAATTTAGGTTTTGTTTCCAAAAATTCTTCCCATTCTTTTTTGCAAATTTTCATATTTTTCATTTCCGGAACAATCCAAATTTTTCCTGCAGAAAGAATAACTTCACACCCCTGCAATGTTTGAGATTTAAATCCTGATTTAAGCATATTTTTATATAAATTTTCCAACCTTTCAAACCTTGGCGGATAAACTTTTTCTGCCACATCTGTCAACAATTTGCTCAACACTCTAAATGCAATTTCTTCATGAAGTTCTGCAAAATTTTTTAATGTAAAACACATAATCTTTTTATTATAAATCCGAACATTATTCTTAATAAATTTTTGAGTTACTTCTTCCAAAAAAGTTCTCACTCTGCCCATTCTTTGTGCCGTATCGGCAAGTTTTTGAACATCAATCCCCAATTTTTCATCAAGAAGCGGTAACAGTTTTCTAACTCTGCCTCTTAAAAAAGCATCACTCAAATTTGTTTCATCTTCCACCCAATTAATATGTTTTATTTGCAAAAAAACTTTTAGATCTTCCGGCAAGCAATTAAGCATCGGCCTAACAATAAAAATATCATTTCTTTTGGTCAGAACATTCATTGCCGACAACCCATCAACACCGGAACCTCTTTGCAATCTAATCAAAAACGTTTCTGCCTGATCTTGCATATGATGTGCCACAAAAACAAATTTTACTTTATTTTGCAAACACCATTTTTCAATTAATCCATATCTTGCTTCTCTGGCTTTTTCCTCCACATTTGTTGCCGGTTTTTTTCCTTTCCATTCCAAAATATAATGCTCAACTTCATATTGTTTCATAACTTGCGCAACATATTTTGCTTCTTTTGCAGAAGACGGTCTTAAGCCATGATCAACTGTCAAAGCAACCATATGTTTTTTATTTGCATCTGCCCAATTTTTCATCAACAGAGCCAACGCCAGAGAGTCTGCTCCACCTGAAACAGCCACAACAAAAGTTGAAAAATCTTCTAATTTTAACTGCTTTAAAATACGCTCAATCTGTTGACTTAGTTTGATTTGCATTGCAATTTTTCCGCAAAACTTTTAGCCTTTGACTTTAATTCTTCACTTGCTTTTGGAAATTCTTTTTCCAAGCTCAAAAACGCAGCACAAGCCTCTTCTGTCTTTTTAAGCTCACGCATACTCATACCCAATTTGAGCAAACTATCTGCTCCTTTTGGTCCGGCTTTATAAGTTTGATATCCTTTACCAAAAGTAACTGCTGCCTTTGCAAAATCTTTTTTTCCATAATATACTTCACCTAGCCAGTAATGTGCATTTGGCACCAATTTATCACCCGGAAACTTGTTTATAATCTGATTAAATTTTTCTTCTGCTTTAACATAATCAGATGCTTTAAGAGCATCTTGGCCTTCTTTATAAATTTTATTTACATCAAAGCCTTCTACTGCTTGCAAATCTTCTGCCTTTAGCACGGCATCACCGGTTATAGACTTTGGCGCATCAACAGCTTTCTGTGCATCAAATTTTTTTATTTCCGGCTGATTTATAGATTCTTGTTGAACAATTTGTTTTCCTTCTAAAAGGTTTAGGCGAACTTCAATATCTTTATTAATCATATCAATTCTTTCATTAATTTTTTTAATATGATGTTCCAATTCATCCATTCTACCCATTGCATTTCTAACCATTTGGTCATATTCGCCCATTTCTGCCACACCCACTGTTGCGGAAGATCCGTCTGTGTTATTTCTGTACACCTGTCTTTGCAATACTTTAATTTCTTCTTTTATTGCATTAATTTCTGCATCAGAAACAGCCGCCTTTGCCAAACAAGGCAAAGCAGAACAAACACACAAATACAAAACAAATTTTTTCATAGTAAATCTCCTATATTTTTCAATATAGTAAAATAATTTATTTTCAATCTCAAGCATAAAAAAAACGTATCCCGAATTTGGGATACGTTTTTTTGTAAAAGAACAAAACTATGCAGCTCTTACAACAGTAACTGCACGACGGTTTTGAGCCCAAGCTGCTTCGTTGTTACCCAAAACAGCTGGTCTTTCTTTACCATAAGAAATTACAGTAATTCTGTCTGCTGCAATTCCTTTAGAAACCAAGTAACGTTTTACAGCGTTGGCACGACGTTCACCAAGAGCCAAGTTGTATTCACGAGTACCTCTTTCATCGCAGTAACCTTGAACAACAACGTTAACTTCTTCATTTGCAGCCAACCATTTTACTTGTGTGTCCAAAACTTCAACAGCATTTTGTGTTAAAGCAGAACTGTCATATTCAAAGAACACTCTGTCTTCAGCGTTTGCCATAAAGTCACGAGCTTCTTTAGATGCGCATTCGCTAAAGTCGGAGGCCAAGCGGTCT
>JAZNSB010000060.1:0-32360 GCA_045590955.1 Alphaproteobacteria bacterium
GTTAACTTTCAAACCAGTAGAAAGTCTTTCTTGAGTTCTATCCATCAATTTATTGATGTTTTGCAAGGACAAGAGGTTAGATCTCATACCTGCAGATAATGTAATGTCGTTTGCCATGTCTTTTCTCCATATTCTGTGGACAATACCAGTGTCACAATACTGGACACCGGTGACTTAAGAATCGAGACCATCTCGTATTCATATTGTCAGTTTAACCATAAGCGGTAAATAAGTAGTTAACACCCCCATGTAACTTTTGTTTACCTTTTTGTGTTGCAAACTTTATATGCAATACAGTACTTATAATATCATAAAACGCAAAACGAGTCAAGGTTTTTTGTGGATAAAAAACATATGTAACAGATTGATTTTATGTAAAAAAACATGAACAGTTGTTCGTTTTTATTTTTGCTTCTGCGGGCAAAAAAAAGTTGATCTGCCTGCTTGAATAATTTTTTGTATTCCTCTTGTTTTTTTTAAATCACATGTGCAATTTGGACATCGTTGACCTGTTTTGTTGTACACGCAGTGCATGTTTTGAAAATATCCCAAGCTTCCATCTGTTTTGTGGTAGTCTCGCAGGGTTGAGCCTCCGGCGTTTATTGCCAACGTTAAGGTTTCTCTAATTGCCTCAAGCAATTTGGCACATTCTTTTTCGGACAACGTGCAAGATTCTCTGGTCGGTAAAATTTCTGCCCTAAACAGTGCTTCGGACGCATAGATGTTACCGATTCCGTTTATTATCTTCTGGTCTAGCAAGGCAATTTTTATTGGTGTTTTTTTGTTTTTAAATAAATTTCTTATACGTTTTGGGGTAAGTTTTTCATCAAAAGGATCATCTCCCATGTTTTTCAAAACATCAGCTTCTCCGGTTTTACAACAATCAACCATTCCAAAACGCCTTGCATCATTATATATAAGACAGCATTTGTTCGTTTGAATAACCACATGGTCGTGTTTTGCTAAAGAGTTTGGTTTTTGTTCAAATAACTTAATCTGCCCGCTCATCCCCAAATGAATTATCAAGCTGTTATCATTTGATAAATATATAAAAATATATTTTCCGATTCTTTGAACTTCTTCAATTGAGGCATTTAAAATCATTTCTTTTATATTTGCAGGCACGGGTTTGCGTAGTTTGGATTGTAACACACAAACATCTTCAATCTTTGCTCCCAGCAAAGAGTTTTTTACTTCATTTTTTATTGTTTCTACTTCTGGTAATTCGGGCATTTTAAAATCCAATAAGCTTATTGCAAATATGTAAAAAATATATCATAATCAAAGTTTGAGGTATAAATGGTAAAAAAAGCAAGAACAAAAAAATATTTTGCACCCCAAAATGAAGGAGAAAAAAGAAAGTGTGATCATCCTGGGTGTCAAAAACACGGCGAATATAGGGCTCCAAAAGACAAAACCCTAAAGGAGTATTATTGGTTTTGCTTGGAACATGTACAAGAATATAATGCCAAATGGAATTATTATGACGGAGAAAAATTGGAAGAAGAAGCCCAAAAAACTCACCATAACACTCACTTTAGACGCTTAAGAAGTAAAGTTAAATATGCGTTTGGCAAAGAAATTCCAAACGATTTTGGTCTTTGGGACGAATATATGTCAGATTATGATGAGATTAATCATATTTATTACAGCCAAGAAGAAAAAAGATATCTGCAAATTATGGAAATGGCGCCACAAGACGCAAGTCTGGAGTTATTAAAAAAACAATACAAAAAATTAGTAAAAAAATATCACCCGGATGTAAATCAAGGTGATAAAGATTGTGAAGAAAAATTCAAAGCGGTAAGCACTGCTTACAAATTTTTGCTTAATAGGCTATCTTGATTTTTCTAAAGCTTTCTGTATTTTCTTTTCTTTTTGTTTTTTCTCAATAGCAATTGTTTTTTCTTTTTCTTCTGCCAAACCTCGTTTTTCGTTAATTAATTTTGCAATGGCTTTTTCATCAGATTTTTTTTCGCCGGCTTTTATTACAGATTTAATATCCATACCGTCCAAAGCTTCTTTTCCACCCATGGTTTTAATTTTTTTAATTCCTGCTACAAGTTTTGTAACATCTTTTTCTTGTAATTTTTTAACATCTCCCTTTACTTTAATGTTAACATCATCAAATAAATTTATATCAACCACATGGTTTTCAAGCGGAGAATTTACACGACTGAGAATTTTTTTTGCTTTTGCGCTGGTAAGTCCCAGCTCTTTTGCAATTTGTTGTGTTGTTATAAGTTTTTCCGCATTTCTTACAATGTTGGAAGAATTCATGATATCTTCAGTATTTTTTTGCTTTAGGAAAGCTCTTTCTTCAGGTTTCAGCGCATTAAGCAAAGGGTTTATTTCTTGGTCTATTGCCAATTGATTTATCTGATAACTTTCTTCATCTTCATTTTCTTCATCATCAAACACATCTCTGATTTTTTTACGCATCTTTCTCAAATCTAAAGAAGGCTTAAGCTTTGCATTGGTATTTGTTGCTGTAAGCAGGTTTCTGCTTTTTAAGGGTTGAACTTGCAGAGCCTGTTTAAGCTTTTGTCTTTTTGGGCCGGAAAAAGAAGATGGTTTTAAGTTTTTATTCCATTGTAAATTTGAATCGGTCTTTTTCTCTGACATAAAATTTTCCTTGTTAATCCTAAACAAATTATTGCACAAAAACCGAGTTTTGTCAATTAGACGGGATAGATTCGTTTTCTTTTTTATATGTAATCATTAAAGATCCGTCACCAAGTGTTTTAGACATCACATAAATGGTTCCCATTGTGGTTTTTAGTTTAAAAGATTTTGTTGTTGGGTTTAATATATGGTTATGAATTTGTTTTTTTATAGATGTCCAATTGTTTTTGCCGTCAAAGAAAGGTTCGTGTAAATCTAATAACTCTGCCAAGCTCATTTCTTTTAATGACAAGTTATGGTTTTGTTTCCATAATTTTAAAAAAGGCTCGTTATAAAAAGAGACAAATCCGTTTGGTGCAAAAATAACAATTGCGTCAAAAATGTTATTCAACGTTTCTTGATGAATGTTTAGTAAAGAATTATAAGAGCTCTCTCTTGCGATTCTATCAGAAATATCTTCAAAAGCAAAAGCCAACCCGCCAGAAGAATAAGGCATCCTAAGTCTTCTGATGGTTTGACCGGAGGGCAGGTGTTGCAAATCTTTCTGCGGTTCAATAATTTTGAAAAAAGCAGCGCACTCTTCCTCTTTAAATAACAAATAGTTTGGAGATTCAGGAAGCATTCGCTTCTCTCTTATTGTGTCCAAAAAGCTACCATAAGTAGGTTGTTGCTCTAACCAAATCTTTTCAAGCGACCACAATTTCATAAATGCATCATTATAAAAAGAAAGTTGTTGTTTTGCATCAAATACGGCAAAAGGTGTTTCCAGGGCAGATAAAATTTCAAGATGAGATTTTTGTGCCAATTTAATTTTTCTTTGTAGGTCATCTTGTTTTTCAATGTTTGTTGCCATTCCTGCAATCCATACGTTGTCCATGTTTTGGTTAAAAGCAAAAGGCTTTTCCCAAATTTCAAACGCCATGCTTTTTCCTTGGTGTGTAAGATTTGTGGTAAAACTGGTTTGTTTTTTTCCGAGGAGTTTATCGGAACTTGGGGTTTTTATAATACTTTTTCCTGCCGAGTTTAGTAAATCCAGGTTTTTTTCTATGGCATCAAAGGTGTCTTTTGCTCCGGTCATGTCTGCATATTTTTTATTTACGGCCGCAATGTTTTGCAAATTGTCACATAACCATATGGGATGGGGCAAATTATCTATTAAATCTTGAAGTTTTTGATGTTTTTGATTTGTTTCTTCTACCTGATTTTTTAAAGAACTAATCAAATTTGATGTTTGAGAAATATCTCTAAACCAAATAATATCACAAAACAATTGTCCTTTTGAGCCGTTTATTCTTGCGCCATATATTAAAATTTTTTTCTGCGGAGTGCTTTTTAGGTCAAACTCATCTTCAAAGGCGATTCCATCCGCAACCAAAAGCTCTGTATATTTAGCAATTTTTTGCGCATCATTTTTGTAAAAACATTTTAAAACATCATCAAAAGAAGAGTTCATGCCATTAGGCAGGTTTAAGATAACAGACAATCTGCGAGAACATTTTTCTCTCAAACGTTTTTTGTGGCCACTAAACATTTCATCAGGGTATATAAAGCAAAAATAACCATCTTTTGCTGCAAACAAGCTTCCAAACAGACGCTCTCTGTCTCTATTTATAAAATAAGCTATTTTTTTTTGCTTTATCAGGGCAATATACGTTAATATTCCAAAAACCATAAGACATAGGAATATGGCAATAATAATAAACCACAGCTCAGGTGCAGCATAATACATGTCCTGTAAAAGTTTTATCATTGCGCCTCACAAAAAATGATTGTTTGTTTTTTGATTCTATAATATAAAATTATTTTTTAGAAACAAAAAAGATAGATAGGTGGACAAATGTATCATATAGTTTTTGACACAACAGGCCCCAGGTGTGCCGTAGGCTTATTTTTAGAATCAAAACGGGTGGATTCGTTTGAAAAAGAGATGGAATTTGGTCAGGCAGAAGAACTTATTGTTCAGATACAAAACCTATTAAATAAACAAAATTTAATTTTTGACGACATTCAAATGGTGTCCGTGTGTGTTGGCCCGG
Organism: Alphaproteobacteria bacterium; assembly: GCA_045590955.1. Classification (GTDB taxonomy): domain Bacteria; phylum Pseudomonadota; class Alphaproteobacteria; order RF32; family CAG-239; genus JAZNSB01. The sequence goes on from JAZNSB010000060.1 coordinate 4,662, forward strand.
GCTCTTTTACCGGAGTTAGGGCATCAGTTTCTGCTGCCAGAGCATTTGCTGTTGCCAGAGGCGATTCTCTCGTTGTCCAGGGTATTTCTGCTTTTGAAATTTATATGGCAATGTTGGAAGATGACCATTTGGCAGAACACAACATAGTTGTGATTGAAACAAAAAGAGAAGATTTTTATTATCAGTCATTTGATAAACAGCGCAAAAAACTCTGCGAACCGCAAGCTTTGACCAGAGAAGATATTCTTTCGCACGCAAAAAATAAGCAAGTCAGCATTGTCGGAGATGCCATAGAAAGATTTTGCAATGTTCCTTGTGGATTAAGACTACATTATATTGGTCAACAAAGAGGTGTTTGTTTAGAAAAATTTGGGCAAATGGCTTACAAAAGATACTTAAACAAAAGCACAAATTTTCCGCATCCGTTGTATTTAAAAGCACCGGACATTATGGTCAAATAAGTTAAGCATATTCTCGGTTGTATGAATTTGCGCTTAAAATTTTGCTCAAAGTGTTGTCCAACTCTCTTTCTCTATTTTGTTCAATAACACTAATTACATCAAGTTCTTGTCTTTCAAGTTTTTGAGTAATTCCTATTTGCTCATAAATCTGTTGAGTTTCTTTTTTCAGCGCAGATGCCTGAATGGCGTTTCCAATTTTTGCATAGTATTGCGATAATAAATTATTTGCATTTGCAATGTGACGTATATCTGCGTCTTTATCTGCAATTTCTAAAACATTTGAAGCCGCCCAAACGGCTTTTTCTTCGTCATTTGATCTAAAGTAAGCATTTGCCAACTTGCTCCAAGAATTAACATTTGTTGGGTTTAACTCCACAGACAGTTCATAAGCGCCCAAAGATAAATCGTTGTCGCCCAAAGTTGCAATAGAACCAAAGATATTTGCCATGTCAGATGTTTGCATGAACATCGCCTCTCTTTGCTTTCCGTTAAGCAAAGCGGCTTTTTCCACATTATAATCCATACTTGCTTCCAACAAGGCCAAAGCATCATTAGGGTCACCGGCACATAGACTGCGCAAGGCATCAACTTCTGATGGAAGATTTTTATTTACTTTAACGGCATCAAACTGGTTTTTAATACACAAATCAATAAAAGCTTTCAGGGCAACAATCAGTTGCATTATATCATCTTCAGAACACTCGCCTTGGTTTTTATACAATAAAGTTTGAGCAATTTTAACTTCTTCAATATCTCTGCCGATCATGTCTATTGCCAACCCAATCAGGTCATTAAGAGATTTTTTTGCTTGTTTGTATGACAGAGGAAGATCTGCTGCATTAATTGGATCGGCTTTATTTGTTTTATTTTTTTCCCAATCCAAATGCAGAGCATATTCTTTTTTTGCTCTTTTTTTAGGCTTGTTTATGTTTTTTTCTTCGGCAATTTGCTTTTGTAACAGTAAGACTTCATCAGATATTTTCTTTTGAATAATTTCTCTTTCAAGGTCTCTTTCCAATTCTTTTTCAAACTCCAAAGAATCAACAAGGTTATAAGTATCTGTAGAGTCTTCCATAGGCTCAAAAAAAGATTTAGATTTTTTAGAAAGATTCTTTTTGCTTCTTACAAAATAGACAACCCTTACCGTACAAGCAAGAACAATAAGCAATACAAACAATCCTACAGCAGCAATCGTTAGGATAATAGATAACATCTTTACTTCGTTTACATTTGCGGGGATAATTCCAAAGAAGCCAAGAAGGGCTTCTGTTTTAGGATAAACAGCATGTACAAAACTCAAAAGGTTTTCAGAAAGTATTGCCATTTTTTAATACAACCATTTACTTTATTTTTTTATTGGTTACAATGTTTACAAACAAAGTATATAACAATTTTTTAAAATTACAACACAAACATGGGATACTTTAGCAAAAAAAAACACAATGAACGCCGTCAATTTTTTTTGAAAAGCACACTTTTAGTGGTACTTGCTTTTATTTTTTTGTTGTTTTTAGATGAAAGATATGGCTTCTTTGTTGAATTTGTTTCCAAATATGCTTTCCAAATCAGTTTTTTGATTTTGTTTGTTGCTGTTTATAGCTTTGTTAGCGCCAAATGGTTGTATGGCTTGTTTTTTGGCGCAAGCTTTGTTTTGTGTTTGGGGGTTTTTTCTTCATCAACCAATCTTTTTAAAAATACACAAATATCACAAGGCCAAGATATTAAAATTGATTTGCAGTCAACCGGTAATTTTAACACACAAAACACATCTGTTGTCAGAGAGGGCATTTTGCATTTTGGCACGCAACATCAGGGATATTTCAAGGTAATAAGAGTTGGAGAAGATAATGTAACTTTAATAGGTGTTAATTTTTCTCAGGTAAAAACAAAAAACATAGAAAAGTACTTTAACAGCTTGCGTCAATTTGTTTTAGAACAAAACAACCCCGTAATTGTTTTTGGAGAGTTCGGCGTACCTGCATGGTTTAAAGTGTTCAGACAATTTTTAAATGACACCGGATTAAGAGCAAAAAATAAGATATTTTTAAAATCTCCTTTGCAAAAATTTAATCTGCTTTGCCACCCTCAATTTTACGTTTTAGCATTTAGCAATACCGGGCTGTCTGAAGTTGATTTTTTTGCAACCACACAGAGTACAAAAATTTCTGCAATAATTAAATAATGTTTACACAATTTTAGCATTTAAAAGTTATGATGACTCAAAATAATTATAGAGGGGAAAATCATGACCATTTCAAAACTTTCAGCCACAGATGTATATTCTAAATGCGACGCAAAAAAATTTGATTTTAGTAGCACGGCAGAGCTTGAAGAAAGATTGTCCACATTAGGACAAGACAGAGCTCTCAAAGCGGTAGAGCTTGGAATAAACATCAGATCAAAGGGCTATAATTTATTTTGCCTTGGTCCTGAAGGTACCGGCAAAACCAGCTTGGTAAAAAGAATTTTAGAAAATGAGTCAAAAGAGCGCCCCACCCCTGATGATTGGGCATATGTATATAACTTTGAAGAACCACACAAACCTCGTGCAATAAACTTTCCTGCCGGCACTGCAAGTGCATTTGCTTCTGCGGTAGATGACCTTATTTCAGATTTGCAACAAGCAATCCCAGCCATCATGGACAGCGAAGAATATAAACAAAACAGCCAAAGCATCAAAGAAAAATACAAGCAAAAGAAAGAAGAATATATTAAAATTTTGCAAAAAAAAGCCAAAGGTAAAAGTGTTTCTTTATTGCACATGCCGGTTGGCTTGGTTGTGGCACCGGTTAAAAACGGAGAGGTTTTAAGTCCGGAAGCCTTTGATAGTCTTCCGGAAGAAGAGAAAAAAGCTCTTATCAATGATTTAAATGCCATGCAGGAAGAAATTGAGAAAGTTTCAAAAGATTTACCTGATTGGGATGAAAAACAGAAAAAAGAAACTTCTTTAATGAGAGAAAAGTTCATTAAACTTGCTGTAAAAAAACCTATAGAAAATTTGCACAAAAAGGTAAAAGGAAACAAAAAAGCAAACGATTTTTTAAAAGAAATAGAACACTATATTGTTAAAAATGTAGATGATTTTATTGTTGCTCCCGAAGCTTGCGATAACAATGGCAACAATGCAGAGGAAGACGCAATATCTGCACTGCTCAGCAAAATGAACAAGCAAGATGAAGATAAGTTTGCCAAATTTAAGGTAAACGTAATTGTAAAAAATGAACCCGATTCCGGAGCCCCGATTGTTCACCTGGATCACCCAACACAAGGCAATCTTGCAGGTAAGGTTGAAAGAGTTCAACAGTTTGGTGCTTTATTGACAGACTTTACTTTGATAAAGTCCGGAGCTTTACATAGAGCAAATGGCGGATTTTTATTAATAGATGCCAGAAAAGTTTTGTTACAACCATATGCATGGGAATCATTAAAAAGGGCGCTTGCTTCTAAAAAAATAAAAATAGAAGCACCTTCTGAAGAAACAAGCTTTACTACCATTTCTTTAGATCCTGAGCCGATTCCTTTGAACGTAAAAGTAATTTTAACCGGAGATACGGAATTATATACAATTTTAACAGAAAAAGACCCTGACTTTTTAGAGTTTTTTAAGGTTGAAGCGGACTTTGGAATTTATATTGACAGAACAGAATACAATGAAATTGAATATGCAAAATTAATTGGTTCTTTGTCTCAAAAGAAGCGTTTGCGCTCATTAAACAAACAGGCGGTTGCCAGAATGATAGAGCACTCATCCAGACTTGCGGAAGATTCTCAAAAATTAACGGCACACATTGCTTCTGTTGGAGATTTATTAAGAGAGGCAGATTATTGGGCCAGAAAATCAAACGCAAATCAGATTGGCAAAAATCATATAGAACAAGCCATTGCCGGTCAAATATACAGGCGTAACAGAATTCAACAGGCAATGTTGGAGCAAATAGACAAAGGCACCATTTTAATGGACGTTACCGGCTCCAGAGTTGGACAAATCAACGGCTTGGTTGTATATGATTTTTCAAACACCACATTTGGAAAACCATCAAGAATAACCACACAAGTAAGAATGGGTAAGGGTGATTTTATCAGCATTGAAAGAGAAGTTGAGCTTTCCGGCCCGATACACGATAAAGGGGTTTTGATTTTGCAATCGCTTATTTCCAACAGATTTGCCAAAAACAGTCCGTTATCATTAAGTGCTTCAATAGTGTTTGAACAATCATACGGTGGTGTGGATGGTGACAGCGCTTCTTCAACAGAGTATTATTGCATGATTTCTGCTATTTCAGGAATTCCTATTAAGCAAAACATTGCTGTAACAGGTTCTATTAACCAGTTTGGAGAAATACAGCCAATAGGTGGTGTAAATGAGAAGATAGAGGGCTTCTTTGATGTTTGCAACCACAGAGGTCTAACTGGAGATCAGGGAGTTATTATTCCTCGCACAAACATTAAAAACCTAATGTTAAGAGAAGATGTGGTTAAGGCCGTTGAGGAGAAAAAATTCCACATTTATGCCATAGATTCGGTTGATGATGGTATAGAAATTTTAACAGGAATGAAAGCAGGAACATTAAATTCTAAAGGAGAATATTCAAAAGGCTCTGTTAACCATCAGGTTCAAAAAAGCTTAAAAGAGTATTATAAGCAATACGTTAAATACGCAAAAGAAACTCACGGTTGCTTATAAATATAACCAAAGCATATCTGTCAAATATCCTCATTGCACATATATTGGTGTTATGAGGATATTTGTTAATGATAAAATGCAAAAAGATTATAGCTATGAGCTTGTAGAGCCCATGGGAAAAAATTTTGCACCGGATTTTAAGCCGGAACTAACTCCTGCAGAGATGCTTATCTTAGGTGTTTTTGAGGGAAAATACTTAAATGATTGCAGGACAGAGTTTCCTCCTGAATGGTTTATAGATGCAAGGCTTGCAACAGGAAAAGCTGATTCCGACAATAATTTTTTTAAGATAAAATCACGCCAATCTTTATCGGAATGGCAAAAAAAAGGTTGGATAATAGGTCCGGATCCCAGAGGCTGGTTTCAATGGTATTGCAGATATTATATGGGAAGAAGAATACCGGACATTGACCGCAAACAAATAAACAGATGGAAGTCTATGAAAAGACACAAAGGTCAAATAAAGAAAAACTGTCAAATCGGAGACGTTATCTGCCGTCCAAAACAAAGACAGACATTAATCCAATGGGCATATAATCCGTTTTTTTAGATTTGTTTCCACAAAATTCTTACTTGCGCCAACTCTTTTTTATCATCATCCAAAACAATCTGATGCAATGTTTCTTGGCCATTTTGTTGGCAAAAAACTACAACCTTTTGTCCCAAAGTTGTTTCTTTTTTAAATGCCACTTCCATTTCGCAGGGCACATTATTTGCATGAAATCCGCACGACACAGATTCTGTTGCCCATAAAGGATATACGGAATTGTTTACATGATTATTTACATCAACATCATCAAAACGAGCCAAAAACTCAACATTAAAATCTGTTTTTTGCAACGTTGGAATTTTTTCAAAACTTGAATCAAGCGCCCTCTCATTAAGAGGCTCAAAAGCAACTTCAAATTTCTTTGCAGGAATAGGTTTTCTTGTTTCCAAATCAATCATTACCCATTGAGAAGAAGCTTCTACCAAAACCTCTCCCTGTTCTGAAGAAAGCAAAAAATCTCTGGTAAAAATTAAAGCAGACTGACCGGAAGGCCAAGATGTTGCAATAATGTTTTCACCCAACTTGGGCAGACGATTAATTTTTACATGATATTTTGTTCCAACCCAAGTCATGGACATGTTGTTACAATAATCAAGTCCTACTCCGAGTTCGTTTGCACTGGCGGTTGCCAAATCTTGAAAGATGTTAAACAAAGAAACAATTCTTAAATTTTTATTTTTATCACAAACATGAGAAGTAATTTCTATTTTATGAGAAAATTTTTTAGCTTTCATTTATTTCTCCAACTGATTTCTTCTATATTCTTCCAGTTTTGCTTCTCGCCACTGTTTTGCATCAATTTTTGAGTTTTTGTTTCTTTTTCTAATTTTTTTTACCAAAGAGAACAACTTTTTGCCGGTTTCATTTTCGGCAACTTTTACTTGTTTAATTTCTGCCAACAGCTTGTTTTTATATTTATTTGCTTTTGCGGGTGTTTTAGAGTGATAGGCCATAGCAGCTTTTAACCAGCTGTTTTTTTGTTTTTTTAACTTTGTTAAAAATTTTGCGGCATATTCCACATTTTTTGCTGGAGAAAATGCTTCTTCCAAATTTTCAAATGCATCAGGATGATATGCCAGATTGATTTGCATGCAACCCACATCTATGTTTGTATGGCCTTGAGCTTGTAATTCTTTTACTTTTGCAATGGCTTCTTGCTTTGATTTTAAATAAAAAGATTTTCCGGCTTGATTTACGGTCCAAGGCCAAGCAAGAGTCTGGTTATGCTTATCACTCCATTTGCCGGATTCTACATTAGCTATGGTTGTAAGCATATGTTTTTGAATGTGATATTGTTTTTCTATTTTTTGAGCATTGTTCACGCACAGCAAAGCTTCATCTGCCAACAGCTCTGTAGCCTGCGCATAGAATGGTTGCGTTAACAGCAACGCCAATAAAACAAACATGAAATTTTTTGATACGCTAAATCGCATCCCTCTATTTCCTAAAGTGATCACAAACTTCCCTTATGCAATATGTGTGCCAATTTCCGTTTGCTTAAGATCAATATACAAGTTCTTTAGGATGGTTAATCCATACTCCCTTATATATGGGAGCTAAAAATAAACTGAAAAGGGTATATATCACATTATTTTTTAAAATCCAGCAAAAAATGACCCAATGAGACAATAAAGTTTTCAATAGATTCTGCAACTTGTTGAAATTGCTTATTTTTTGTGTGTTTTTGCTCATCCATATATAAGGATCGGTTTATTTCCAATTGCAGAGTATAAGCATTTTGTCTTGGCTGACAAAAATGAAAAGATATAAAAGCACCGGAATAAGGTCTGTCTTGCTCTACTCTATAATTAAAAGTTTCCAAACTTTGCACGGCTTTGTTAACAAATTCTGTGGGACAGCTTTCTCCAAACAGCGTTCCTAAGCAAATATCTACCGGTTTTATTTCATCCAAAATGGTGCAAATTTTAGAAGGCATTGAATGGCAATCTATCAAAAGGCAAAAACCAAATTTATTAACACAGTTGTCTACGGCCGTTTTGAGTGCTTTGTGATATGGATTATAAATTTCTGTTATTCGCTTTTCTACATTACGATAGTCTAGCAATTTATTGTATACAGCCTTGTTTTGTTGCGCCACTCTGTGAATCAGCCCCAGACCCACTCTGCATCTATTTCCTCCCACAAGATCGGTTTTGTCGGGATAATTAAAGAACATAGATTTATCAATTTCGTTTTTATCTCTGTTTACATCAACAAAAACTCTGGCAATATTGTTTTTGATTAATGCAATTCCTTTTTCAGATGCTTTTTGCACCAACTCATCAACAAAAAAATCGCAAGAAGAAAGCAATTCTTGTTCTGATAGCTCTGTGTTATCGGTAAGTTCTTTTGGTAATATTATCCCGCTATGAGGAACAGATAAAACAATCGGAAAACAAAGATTTTCTGTGTTTAATTGCTCTATGGTACTGATGGCCAAACCATCATATGTGGGAAAATTGTTTTCCATATTTTTGTCCTTTAAATGAGATTTTTATAAAACAATAAAGCAAATAAGTCAAGAAAAGAGCATAAAATCGCTTGCCAAGAATAAAAATAGATATATAACAAAAGGCAAGGGTGTGTAGCTCAGGTGGTTAGAGCGCTACGTTGACATCGTAGAGGTCACAAGTTCGAGTCTTGTCATACCCACCATTTAACAATTTCCAAAAAACATAAGATAAACAAGTCTTTTTTGAGCCTCCAAAAAATTCTTTTGCAATATTTTAAAAACGTGCTAATAATTTGATTTAAAATTAATTATTTACGATACGTTTAACCTAAATTTTCTATAATTATGGATGCTAAAGAAAAAAAATTTACTCAAATTGACGCGCTAATTTCTCATCTGGAATTGTCCAGAGAAGAGGTGGCCAAGTATTTAATGGGTTCGCCGGTTACAAAACCAGCAACACCCAATGTTTCTGAGATTAGACCCGGAATGATCTGGTATGAAGATGACACATTTTTCTACAGTTTGATTAGCGGTAAAAAAATCAAAGCAATTGTTGAATTGGTTGAAGAGGGAGTTGTTTACGGCGATTTAACGGTTTCAGAGCTTTTTGATATTCCGGAAATTTACATCAATCTAGGAAGGGCCAAAAATTATATTAAAGATTTTTCTTATCCATGCAAAAAGGGAGAAGAAATATGTTTTTATAACATTAGGCAGTTGCAACAGGTTCAAAAAAAATACAACGCGGTAAAAAGAGCTTTTCAATACCTTGGTAAAGAATGTCGTCAAGGTCAATACTGGAGTTGCACCGTGCCATATGCCCATGGAATGACTGCTTGGACTGCTTGGACTGTAGATTTTCGCACCGGATGCAAAGTTCAAACAGGAACTTTTTTTCCGTGCGCCATTCGTCCGGTTCTGGCTCTAAAAGTTGAGTGAGTTTACAAAAAGCCCGTCTTTTGACGGGCTTTTTTATTACATTGTTTTATCAAATTCTTTTTTAAGATCTCTTTCAAACAAAGAAAGTATGGTGTTTTTAATGTCGGCTCCCTCAAATAAGACCCTATATAAAGCTTGAGAAATTGGCATGTCAATTTCTTTTGCATCTGCGATTGCTTTGACTGCTTTTAGGGTATCAACGCCTTCTGCCAATTTTCCAAAGCGCTGACCTTTTGCAAATTCTTCCCCATACATCCTATTGTGAGAGTTCCTGGAAAACAGGGTTGCTTCGTAATCGCCCAAATGAGCTAATCCATAGGCGCTTTTGGGGTCGCCACCAAAACATTTGATTAGTCTGCCCACCTCAACAGGTGCGCGTGCCATTAGAGCTCCTTTTAATCCGTACCACTCCAATCCGTCTAAAATGCCTGCAGCAATTCCAATAACATTTTTAAGAGCGGCGCCAATTTGGTTTCCAACCAAATCTGTTCCATAATAAAAACGAATAAGAGAGCTTTGTAACAAATTAATCCAATACTCTTGGGCGTGTTTTTCTGTGCTGTCTATTACTGCACAAGAAGGTACTTTCTTCAAATAATCCTGTACGTGTCCAGGTCCGCCTAACGTTGCCACATGAATGTTTTGATTTATTTCTTCTTTAAATACATCATGCAAAATTTTTGCAGTAGGCTCTTCCAAACCCTTCATTGCTAATAAAAAGTGTTTTCCTTCAAGATTGTATCCGTTTAACTGTTTGGCCAAAGAGCGCAAATGTTGGCATCCGATAGAAATGATGATTGCTTCATTTTCCAAAATTTTTTCCAGATTATCAAACAGCTCCATATTGTCAGACAAGTGCAAATAAGAGTTTTTTCTGGTCTCTTTCATTTCTATAAAATTAGGGCTTGTCGGAATGTCATATAGCCATACGTTATCAACGCAGTAATTTGCGGCATACCAACCCAAAAAGGTACCCCAACGACCACAACCTATAACAGAAACATTTTTCATAATTTACGCCTTATTTAGTTAAAGAAAGTTATGTAAGCTTAAAATACAAAAGCGTAAATAGCAAACAAAAAATGAAAAAAGCAGTTTTATGGTTAAGAACTTTTTTTAGAGCGTTGTCTGTGAATGATGGCGTTTACATAGTCAAAATCTTCAAAAGACTGATATGCATAGTCTACACCTTTCTTGTCATGGTCATAAAAAACCTTACAAGCCAAAGACTGGATTGCATCATCTATACGTTTGAATGCTGAGTTATAATCTTGATTGAAATTATTTTTGCTTTTCTTTTTTACAATCTGATGATAGGCGCTGATTGCCTTAAGGGTTTCATCAGCAGAATTAACATACCCCTTTTCCTCAAAATCACTCATGATTTTGGAGGTTGTCTGATAAAAGCACTTATTTGTTATAATGCTTCGTTGTTTTGGATCGTTTCCGTCAACAATCACCTTACACCTCTTGGGGTTATTCCGTCATCTTACAAATATCATATGATTTTTAAAAAATCAAGACATAACTTCGTCAGATATACATAAGTATATAGACTTAAAGTAAAAAAAAGATTAATTATATAATTCCAAGTGCAGAGGCCTTTGTTAAGGCTTGAGTTCTATTTTTTACGTTTAAAATCTTAAAAATGGAATTAACGTGTAGTTTAATAGTGCTTTCTTTAATGTTCATTTTGTCTGCTATTTGTCGGTTAGACAATCCTTCTGCCACAAGTTTTATTACTTCAATTTGTCTTGGCGAAAAGTTCCTGTAAGACCTTGATTTTATGTAAGCTTCGTTTGATAAACAATTTTTGTCAGATAAAAATTGTTCAGGAATAAATTTGTCTCCTGCCAAAACCAAACTTATTGCATCTCCGATTAAAACAGATGTCAAATTTTTAATGATATAACCGTCAATACCGATATTAAAGAGAGTTTTCATGTTTTGTTTTGAAAAAGCATCAGCAAAAACAATTATTTTAGATGTTTCATTTTTTTGTTTTAATTTTATAAGGATATTTTTTAAAAATTCTTCATCTGTAAAATCACATAAAATTACATCAAAAGAAATTTTTTTGTTTGTTTTAGATTCTATTTCTTCAAAGCCATGAATACATTTTGTGCAAGAGTTTTGAAAAGTGTTTTGCACAATTTGCTTTATCCCGTATAAAACAATATCTTTTTCACTGATAATCAAAAAATTCATTGCCAATCTCCGCAGACCGCTTGCCAGCAAGAAATTGCGGCGAAGGCTGCGGTTTCGGCTTTGAGAATTCTGCTTCCCAAAAAAACAGATTTTATAAAATCAAATTTTTCAAAAGTTTCCAGTTCTTGCTTAGAAAAACCTCCTTCAGGACCAATTAAAACGGCAGCTTTCCCTTTGTTTTTTTCAAATGTTTTATATATGGATTCGCCGACACCGCTTTCGTTTAAGACAAACAGGTGGCGATCTTTGTCCCAATTGTTTAACAGCTCTTTAAGTGTTGTAATTTGTTCTACTTTGGGCACGTCCAGTCTGCGAGATTGCTCTGCGGCTTCAACGGCTTGTAATTGGAGTTTTTCTGGTCTTAAGTTGTGGTTGACTGTTTGGTCTGTGGTCACGGGAATAATTTTTCTTACTCCCAATTCGGTAGCCTTTTGCACAACCATTTCAGACGGCTCTTTTTTTATTGGGGCAAATAACAGCCAGAGGTCCGGTGACAAAGAAAAATCTTTTGTTTTTTCTTTAACTGAAAGTATGCATTCTTTTTTTGAAACGGATTGTATCTGACAGGCAAACTCACCATTTTTATTGTCAAAACAATAGATTGTATCGCCCGTAGAACATCTCATCACATTGATTAGATAATGTTTTTGCTTTTCATCCAAGCAGATAAGTGAGCCGTTTTCCAAATCTTGATTAATGAAGATCCTTATTTTCAATTTATACTGCATTTATTTCACTTTTACTGATATCTTTTTTATATTTTCAACTTGATGGTTTGATATGTTATAGAAAAACAGCCGTTCTGCCGTTGCCTGTTTTGTAAAGTTAAACACAAACACCATATCGTTATCTTGAATTAATGTCTCTGTCAGTCTGGCATTACGATATTTTTGTGTTGGCTTCCAAAATCCATCCATTTGTTTTTTTAGCACTACCTTTAATGTATCATTTTTACCTATTTTAATTGAGGTATTATCTTTTGATGGCCTTAAAATCCAAGATTTTTTTTGATTTTCTTCAGGTTTTGGTTTGGCTTTTCTTACAATTAGCGGAGTGTTTTGACTGTCTGTGGCAGAAAAAAAGAATTTATCGCCTTTTTTAGGGATTCCTGTTTCTGGAATTGCAGACTTGCTAAAAGACATAAACTGAGCATTTGTATTAGTGGCACATAATACAAAAACCAATATAAGTATCATAAATAAATAGTTGTTTACAAATCTAATCATTCCAAAAAAGCAACTTTACAATTAACAATAAAATATAATAATGTATTATACACTAATAATTTATTAAAGCGAGGATTTTTTTATGATAATCACGATTGACGGACCGGCAGCGGCCGGCAAAGGAACGCTTTCCGAAGCTCTTGCTAAGACATATAATTTAGTAAAATTTGATACCGGTATGTTGTATAGGGCTGTTGGTATATACATGGTTCGCAATAATCAAGATATTCATGATGAAAAACTTGCAGAACAGGCAGCTAAAAAACTTACGTTTCAAAGTATGATGGAATTGTCAAAAGATGTGGATTTTCGCTCTTCTGTCGGCGCAAACGCAGCATCTGTTGTTTCTGCACATCCGTTGGTAAGAAAGGCATTGTTAAAAATGCAACAAGACTTTGCGATAAAACCTTGTTTTGCAGATGGTTCTCTTGCGATGGGAGTTGTTTATGATGGTAGAGATACCGGAACGGTAATTTGCCCAGATGCTCCTGTAAAGTTTTTTATAACAGCCAGCTCAGAGGTTAGAGCAAAAAGAAGATATGACGAGTATGTTGCCTCAGGCAAACAGGCAGATTATCAAGAAGTTCTTGCTGACGTAAAGAAAAGAGATGAAAGAGATTCTTCTCGTTCATCAGCCCCATTAAAGCCTGCAGAAGATGCTCTGATTATAGATACATCAGACTTAAACATTGAAGAAGTTGTAGCCAGAGCAAAGGCCTATATTGGCGAAAAAATGCTTGCAAAATAAATAAATGAGTATATAAATTACGCAACCCTAAACGTTTGGGCGTGGAACAGGGTTACTTTAACACACGCAAGACCGCTCATAAATGATTTTGGGCAGGCATTTATTGAAATTTATTTTAATGACAAATTTAGAAATTAAGGTTCCCGAAACACAAGAAAGCTTTGCAGATCTTTTAAACGAACAGTTTGGAGATAAGGGTATTATCGGTTCTGTAATTAAGGGAACAGTTATCAGACTTACAGACGACTTTGCAATGGTTGATGTTGGCTTAAAATCAGAAGGTAGAATTGCTTTAAGAGAATTTGGTCAAAATCCTGATTTGAAAGTTGGCGACCAAGTAGAAGTTTATGTTGACCGTTATGAAGACAAAGAAGGCAACATTGTTCTTTCCAGAGAAAAAGCAAGACGCGAAGAAGTATGGCAAGATCTTGAAAAATGCATGAATGCAAATGAACGTGTAAACGGTATCATCTTTGGTAGAGTAAAAGGTGGATTTACAGTAGATTTACAAGGCACAGTAGCATTCTTGCCTGGTTCACAAATTGATATTCGTCCAATCAGAGATGTTACTCCTTTAATGGGTATTTCTCAACCATTCCAAATTTTGAAAATGGATAAAGTAAGAGGCAACATTGTTGTTTCTCGTAGAGTTGTTTTGGAAGAAACAAGAGCAGAAGCCAGAGCAGAGCTCATTGATGCAATCAAAGAAGGCTCAATTCTGGATGGTATTGTTAAAAACATTACAGATTACGGTGCATTTATTGACTTGGGCGGCGTTGATGGTTTGTTGCACGTTACAGATATTTCTTGGAAGAGAATTACTCATCCGGCAGAAGTTCTTAGCGTTGGTCAAACAGTTAAAGTTCAAATCATTAAATTTAATGAAGACAACCAAAGAATTAGCCTTGGTATGAAACAATTAGAAAAAGATCCATGGCAAGGTGTTGCAGACAAGTTCAAAGTTGACGATATCTGCAAAGGTAAAGTAACAAACATCACAGACTATGGTGCATTTGTTGAATTAGAAGACGGTATTGAAGGTTTGGTTCACGTATCTGAAATGAGCTGGACCAGAAAGAACGTTCATCCGGGCAAAATTGTATCAACATCACAAGAAGTTGAAGTTAAAATTCTTGAAGTTGATCAAGACAAGAGAAGGATTAGCCTTGGTATTAAACAATGCGTTCCAAATCCATGGGCTGAATATGTTGAAGAACATGCTGTTGGTTCAGTAATTTCTGGTAAAATCAAAAACATTACGGAATTTGGTTTGTTTATCGGACTTACAGATGAAATTGACGGTATGATTCATCTTTCTGATATTTCTTGGGATAAATCTAGCGAAGAAGCTGTTAAAGATTATACAAAAGGCCAAGAAATTGAAGCCAAAATTATTGAAGTTGATGTTGAAAAAGAACGCATCAGCCTCGGTATTAAACAGCTTACGGAAGATACAAACGCCACAATGTTTGAAGGCTTAAACAAAGGTGATGTTGTAAAAGTTACAGTTGTTGATGCAGATGACAAAGGTGTTAACGTTGATTTGAATGGCGTTGCTGCATATATCAAAAAAGCAGACTTGTCTAAAGATAAGGCAAAGCAAGACCCTCAATCTTACAATCAAGGAGATGTTTTGGAAGCAAAAATCACTTCAGTTGATAAGAAGAAGGGAAAAATTGGTTTGTCTGTAAAAGCTCTTGAAATTGAAGAAGAAAAAGAAGTGTTAAAAGAATATACAAATACTTCTTCAGGTTCTTCTTTGGGAGACGTTTTAGGCGAAGCCCTGAAAAACAAATAATTAACTTGTTTGTTTTGCAAAACCGCTCTAGCAATAGGGCGGTTTTTTTTGTTAATAAAGGGCAAATTTTATAAACTTTTTTTGATAAAGTTATATATATAAATATATTAAAACAAAGGAGAAAAAAATGACTAAACCTGATGTGTCTTTTGTAATGACTGTTTATAACAAAGAGTATTATTTGCCATCAGTATTAGAGGCGTTGTTTAACCAAACAGGTGTTAAAAACCCGGAATATATATTTGTGGATGACTGCTCAAAAGACAGCTCTGTCCAAATAATTGAAGAAATGAGCAAATCACTACCTAACGTAAAAATCTTCAAAAATAAAGATAATAGGGGAATTAGCCCCAGAATAAACCAAGGTATTTTTGCGGCTACCGGTGAATATATCAGAATGCTTGATTCTGATGATATTTTTCCATTAGATTCTACGCAGCAAATGTTGGAACTTTCAAAGAAACATAATGCAGACATTGTTTATGGTAAATTTACAAAAACAGGTAAAGAACCACAAGAACTCACCAAAGAATATATGCAAAAAGATTTTTCATATAAATATAACAAAAACGCATTAGAAGCGGTGTTGTCCGGACGTTTTACCAGAATGGGCCAGCTTATTAAAGCAGATGTGTTAAAGCAAGCAGGTGGTGCAGATGAAAAAGTCTTTATTCAAGATGAAAGTATTCCTCTTAGAGCGGCTAAATGCGCACAAGGAATAATAAAAATGGATGCCAATGTTGTGTTGGTTCCAAAAGAAAACGGCAATCTTTCAGGAGACAAAAGCCAGTTAAATCACGATAGATTTTATGCATATTACAACTTTTTACTTGCCAACAAGGATTTACCAAAAAAAATAATTAAAAAGGTAAATGCGCGAGCAGTTTCTGCATATTGGAAACAAATCAGAAAAAAAGAAAGCAAAAAGTTTGCGGCAATGTGTTGCTATTTGTGGACCAAGATGTTTCATCCAATGCCCAACTATCGCAAACTTGAAAAAATGGCAAAAAAAATGTCTTCATATAAAGTTTTGCTTCCAAAATAAGGTTAGATATTATGACTTTGAGATACAAATATAACCTCTTGTTTATGTTTCTTTTTCTTATGGCGATTTTTTTGCCGGACGCTTTGTTTGGAGTAATTTATCCCCATATAAATTATACGCTGGACATACTGTTTATAATTGCCATGTCTTTTTTTGGCTTTGTTTTGTCTTTTTGCGGTGTTTGGTTCGGTGGTTTTGTGGCTTTATTACTGTTTGTTGCTCAATTTATACAGCTTCATCACATAGCATATTTTGGTTTGCCCATAAACCCCATGGATGTAGGAAAAATTTTTGTTGAAACTTCAGATATTATGGATTCTGGTTTTGCAGAAATGAATAGACTTTGGTTTATTTCTCCGTTGTTGATATTGTTATTTGGAGGGCTTATTTTTTTCTTCACACGTTTCAAGAAAGAGCTTACTTTTTCAATAATTGCATGTCTGATTGTGGCAATTGGTTTAGGTGTAAAACCTGAAAGAGCATCAAGAAAGAACTTAAAAGCCTTTTTACCGGTAGAAACAAGATATTCTTTTCACAATTCATTAAATACTTTTTCGTTTGCCATTGTAAAAGGCATGCAAATGAAAGAAGCCACAGCACAAATTGTTCCGTCAGATTTATATAAACCATATGAAATAACAAAACAAAATGAGGGAAAAGCTCGTTTGATTGTTATGATTATGGGTGAAAGTATGACCAGCACTCAAATGAGCCTGTATCATCCGGACAAATCAGAAACAACCCCGTTTTTAGATTCGCTAAAAGGTAACAAAAACTTTGTTTATATGCCGGCAATATCCGGAGCGGTGTCTACTCATTCTGCATTGCCCATATTCTTTAATCTTATAAGAGAGCCCGGAAACATTAAAATTTTTCATGATAAAAACAGTAACTTGTTCAAGCTTGCCAAAGAAAACGGATATAGCACACACTTTTTGTCTGTTTACGATTCTAAACAGTTGCACCAACTTGGCACAGAATATATTGACGAGATTGTAACTTCTGAAAAACATCAAATACAATTTGCGTTGGAAAGAGAAGATTTTCTGGTAAAACTTTTTAAGAAAATGGATTTATCTCAAGGCAAACATTTTGTTGTATTAAATTTTAGAACACTACATTCTCCTTTTTCAGAAAATTATGAACATAGAAAAGAAGAATTTAGTCGCTATCCGGAAAGTTCTGACAGAAAAACAAATTTTAACAATACATATAAAAATGCCATGTTATATGCAGATAGCATCATAAAAGATATCTTAGAAGAATTTAAGCAAAAAGGAGAAGGGTACTTCTTACTCACATCGGATCATGGTCAATTACAGGGAGAAAATGGCGTTTTTGGACATAACCATTTAGAGGTTGATACAGCAAAAGTTCCATATTTGGCATACGCACATAAAGTTGACGTTGCTCCTCTCAAAAAATTTTCCGATAAAAAAACAATTTTTGCCAACGAAATAGGTCAAATTATTGCAGGTTTGCTTGGTTATGAGGTTAACAATCCAAATGCTCAAAATGACATTGGCTTTATTCATGGTAATAATTTATATGAAGAATATCCTGTATTAGAAATTTTCAGAGATTCTGAAGGCAAAATTTCAAAAGAACAAAAATATCTGTTAAGAGCATATATTGAGAAATTTAAAAACGAACATAAAAAATAAAAAAATAAGCCCGAAAAAATCGGGCTTTTATTTTGGTGGAGGTAAGGAGGATCGAACTCCTGACCTCTTGCATGCCATGCAAGCGCTCTCCCAGCTGAGCTATACCCCCAAAACTTTCTAAATAATATAAATGTTTTTTTAAATGTCAAATAGAAAAAGGTGACCGAAGCCACCTTTTTCTTAGTGTATGATGGGCATTAAGCAAAAACCCATCCAACAGAACAACGGTGCCAAAGAAAACAAAAGTTCCACAACTAGAAATGTTTTCATTGGGAAACCGGGGCATTTTGTATCGGCGTATTTTTTCATCATTTTTCTAATGCTAAGATAAAAAACAGCCGAATAAATTAACAATGCCGCCTCTAAAACCACCCAACACAGTAAAAGCCATGTAGGAAAAACCATTTCTCCGCCTGAAAATAAAAAACAGGCAATAAACACCGTCAAAGCCCAAAACATGAGGCTTGTCATGTAATTCAATTCAGATGTCCTGTAAAGCAACAAAATGCCATAAGCCAGACAAAAGAACGAAAGAGCATACAGTAGTATGCTTAAAATCATCATAATTACCATAAGCCATAAATTAAATTCTTAGGCTTTTATAACGTATTTTATGAAAAGAATCAACTTATTTTATCATGTCTCTAAAGCCATTAAAGATACTTTGCATTTTTTCATCATCTTTGAAAGCAAAAACCTCAGGATGAAATTGCACTGCCAAAAAGTTTGGATATTTTTCAAATTCAATTGCTTCTGTTATTCCATCAGGTGCGGTTGCAACCACCTTTATATCGGGCAAAATTTCTGCACTATATTTAAATACTCCCACATGATGTCTGGAATTTACATCTGTTTTTTGAGTTTTTAAAAAAGAATGCAGTTTTGAATTTTTTTCTATAATTATCGGGTGTGCTTTAACAAATCTGTCGTTTGCGTGATGTTCAATGGTTGTTATTAAATCCAAATCAGGATACAATTTAACTTGCTGGTTGCTGATTATGGCAGACATCATTTGCATTCCGGCACAAATTCCAAGCAAAGGCTTATTTTCTTTCATTGCTTTGTTTATTATAAATTCATAGGCTCTAAATCTTTTTCCCGGTTTTGCAAAAGTTTCCCGACTTTTTGTTAAAAACCAATCTGCTTTAGAGGCAAAAGCGCCTCCGGGCAAAAAATATGCATCAACATCTTTTATTTGCCTTTCCATATCATCATAAGATATAAATCTGATATTAAAGCCGGCCTTTATCAAGGCATAAACATAATCGGCAGTAATTACATATTCGTTTTTTCCTTCTCTGGCTAACAATACGGCAACAGTTGGTTTTGAAGAATACCAGTCACAAGTAGGACAAAGTGCTACCAAATCTTTATTTCTGGCTTTGAATACGGGTAAAATTCCTTCAGATATTTTTTGTTTTATTCTGTTGTCAAATATAGAAAAATAAGGTTCGCCAAGCTGATTTTTTTTATAGTCCAAATATACATTGGCTTCAGAAACATTAACTTGTGCAGAGGCACAAGCTGTTACAAGCAACAAAGAAATCAAAAATAAAAACCGCAACATTTATCTCCTTTATTTTTACAGAGTGCCGACAATTTTTTGAAAAGTCAAATAAAAAACCGCCTTTGTTGTCAAAGGCGGTTAAAAGAAAAAAATTTTTCTTATTTGTTAACTTGAGCAGCAACTTCTGCAGCAAAGTCATCATTTCTTTTTTGCAAACCGTCACCAAGTTTAAAGCAAACAAATTCTTTAATTTTAATTTCGGTTCCCAGTTCTTTTGCTGTATCAGCCACCAACTGTTTAACTTTCTTATCCGGATCCATAATGAAAGCCTGTTCTTCCAACACAACTTCATCATAGTATTTTTTAATTCTTCCTTCTATCATTTTTTCAACGATATTTTCCGGTTTTCCTGAAGCTTTTGCTTGTTCTGCAAAAATAGCTTTTTCTCTTGCCACTGCGTTTTCATCAACGTCGGCAATTGTCAGGAACAAAGGCTGAGAAGCGGCAACATGCATAGCAATTTGTTTACCCAAAGCGCTCAATTGATCTTGAGTTGCATTTGCTTCCAAAGCAACCAGCACGCCAATTTTTCCCAAATTTGGTTTACAAGCTGTGTGCATATATGTAGCTACATAACCGTTTTGAACTTCCACTGCTTTTGCGCGACGTAAATTCATGTTTTCGCCGATTTTAGCAATGAGGTCTGTAAGTCTTTCTTCAAAAGGTTTTCCGCATTTCGGGCAACCGAAAGACTTCATTAATTCCAAATCTCCATTTTGTTTCAAAGCAACTTTTGCTGCATCTTCAACATATTCTTGGAACAGGTCATTTTTTGCCACGAAATCTGTTTCAGAGTTAACTTCCACAATAGCTGCTTTATTTCCTTCTGCATAAATTGCCACCAAACCTTCAGCCGCAATACGAGAAGCTTTTTTAGCGGCAGAAGCCAGACCTTTTTTTCTCAACCAATCAACAGCTTCCTGCATGTTTGCATTTGTTGCTTCCAAAGCTTTTTTGCAATCCAACATGCCGGCACCGGTTGTTTCTCTTAATTCTTTCACCATAGAAGCGGTAATTTCTGTCATTATTTTAACCTTTATAATAAAAATTGTAAGAAAGGGCGAACATTATCAAAACATTCGCCCAATAGCTTATTCTGCTTTAGTTGTTTTAGCTGCAGTTTTTTTTGCGGCAGTTTTTTTTGCCGGTTTTTCTTTTGTTTCTGCTTTAGCTTCTGTTTTATTTTCTACATCAGCTTCTGCAGTTTCTTTTTTTGCAGCAGATTTTTTTGTTTTCTTTTCAACAACTTCCTCAATGTTCACACCTTGAGCGGCAATTTCTGCTTGCATTCCGTTAAGAACGGCAGCAGAGGCCAATTCGCAGTAAAACTTGATAGCTCTGATAGCGTCATCATTTCCGGGAATAGGAAAATCAACTTCGTTTGGATTTGCGTTTGTATCACAAATACCAACTACAGGGATACCCAATTTTTTAGCTTCTTTAATAGCCAATGCCTCTTTAGGAGTATCAACAACGAACAACAAGTCAGGTTGACCGCCCATGTTCATAATACCACCCAATTCAGCTTCAAGTTTTTCTCTTTCTTTTTTAAGATTTAAGATTTCTTTTTTTGTATAACCTTCATAAGCTTGTTTTTCTTCCATTTCGTTTAACTTAACCAAACGAGAAATTGACTTATAAACGGTTTTCCAGTTTGTGAGCATACCGCCCAACCAACGTTGATTTACAAAGAATTGACCACATCTCAAAGCATTTTCTTTAATAATGTCTTGAGCTTGTCTTTTTGTTCCGACAAACAAAACTTTTCCGCCTTGAGCAGCAACTTCTTGAATTTGAGCAAGAGCTGTGTAAAGCATAGGGTAAGTTTGTTGCAAGTCAATAATGTGAACGTTATCTTTTTTTCCGTAAATAAACGGAGCCATTTTTGGGTTCCAACGACGAGCGTGGTGACCAAAATGAACGCCAGCTTCAACCATCTGACGAATAGTAAATTGAGGTATATTCATTTAATAAATCCTTTTCCAGTTAAACCTCCGCAGATATTAAAACCATTTAGGCACCGGAGCGAAAGCATTGAACACCAAAGTTCCGCCTTATCTGCGTGTGAAATTAAAGAAAAGCACCATTGCTTTTCGGCATTCTTTTTATAACAAAATACCAAAAATGCAAGTGTTTTTTACGAATCGGAATAAAAATAATTAAAAAAAATTTTTCTTAGCAAATCAAATTCAGGATTCGTTTTCAGATCAAGTTGCGGATTCGCCCCTAGAAAATGTAAGGTTTTATTAATATTTTTAAAATAATGATAAGATAACTAACAAAGGAACTATCTAAATGACTAAACTTTTTACGCAGTCTGGCCTATTTGTGCGTATACATACATGTATTGCATGTGTATGTTTGCTTTGCAATACTGCAATTGCGGCTGAGATTACTGTTGAAAATAATGAGGTTTCGGGCATTTCGGTAGGGGATGGCGATATATATAAAGTAAAAACGAATGGTATTATTTCATCTTCTTCTGTAGAAAATGGAGGAGGGGTATACTTAACCAACAGTTCTACGGCAAATGATGTAACGGTTAACAGTGGAGGAATTTTTTCTGCGAGCGGAACTTCTGCCACAGTTAATAACTTGATAGTAAATCAAGGAGGTTCATATAAACTGTCAACAAATTTGCCTTCAGTTACAGCCAAAATCGCAACAGCTGATGGCTCTTTTATTGATGCTGTTATATCTGGTAAGGTTGCAGAAAACTTTTATATCGGCTATGGTAGTGAGCTTACATTAACATCAGGTAGCACTGCCAATAATACTGTTGTTGACGGGGGCGCATTGGTTGCCAGCAATACAAAACACACAATTAACGGACTTGTTGTGAACAGTGGCACGGTAACAACCGGCTCATCAACTGCCAGCATACAAAAAAATACAAATTTTACAATAAATGGAGGAACGGTAACATTTAATGGTGGAGAAATAGACACCATAGAAGTTAATACAAGCGGAACATTAAATGCTTCAGATACAAACTTAACAGATTTTTCTGCAAACAGCGGTTCAATAATAAATATTGATAGCGCCTCCATTTTAAAAGGCGACATAAAAATTGATAAAAATGCAGATTTTTCCGGATCAACTTATGATTTTAGCACTTTAGCATCAACTTCCGGTTTTTCTTCATTAACCCTTAGCGGAGGCGTTAATGATGTATTTAATAATAATTTGGATGTTGGTAATGGCTCCCGTAGTTTATATTTCACAGACGGAGAATATACAGTTAGCAATTATCTTTCAGGAGTTATTGATGGTGTTGATGTTACAAAAACAGGTGTATGGGGTGAGATCTTTTTATCAAATTCAACAGTGTCATTAAAAGATGAATTTGTTGCTCAAGATGTAAGTATTGATGAAACTTCAATCTTAAATTTAGCGGCAAATACTACCAATGCATCTGTTTTAAGTAGGGTTTATAATGACGGTAACATTGATTTAACAACAAGCGGAGCAATATCGGAGCTTTATATATCTGGGGATTATGTTGCTGGTCCAAATGCTCAGCTTAGCTTAAAAGTTGACCCAACATCAGGGTCTGCAGACAAGTTGTTTGTAGATGGAGATGTAGTAGGGCAAACAAAATTATTCTTAAAAATGACGTCAGAAGATGCTTCCGATGGTAATATTGCCATTGTTGAAGCTCCCAATAACACAACTGGCGATCAATCTTCTTTTTCTGTATGGAGAAAAGAAGGATCTCTGCTTTCTTGGGATACATTGTTTGAACATAACGTTTGGTATGTTTATTCAGAACAACCTGGATCCGGTAGTGGAGGTGGCGGCGGAGGAAGTTCTCCTATAAGTAAATATAGCGTGGTTCCTGAAGCAGCGGCTTATTATGGATTAATTGACAATACTTTTATACAAACAAGCAGTTTGGCAGAGGGCTTAAGAAATAACATTGCCGAAAACAAATTTGAAAAAGTGCCGTGTTTGAACGGCTGGGCAACTTGTACTTCTGATTGGCCTGTATTATCTGGATGGTTAACGCCGGTAATACGCTCTGTTTCTGTAGAAAAACCGTATGTCTATGATGCAACAATCGGCGGACTAGACGGAGGTTTGGATTTGGTAAGCAATGGAACAACCAAACTGGGATTATTAGCTTCTTACAGATATGGTAAATATAGTTATGAACAAGACGGCGAGCAATATAAATTTACAGGAAAAGCCGAAACAGACATTAACAGTTATTTAGCAGGTGGTTATTTGCGCCACGATGCAAATAATTGGTCTTTAATTCTTGCCGCATACGCAGGTTTTCTTGATGTTGATATATCAACATCAGACGGAGTAAGTGCAAGCACAACGGGAATAACCTACGGGGCCACTTTAGATGTGGGATATATATATGAAAACATTTATGGTATTGATGTAGAACCTGGAGTAAGAATTGGTTATACAGGTATAAATCTTGATGATATAGAAGACAACGCCGGCAGAGGTCAAGAATTTGACAAGGCCAATCGTTTTGAGGTTGAGGCAGGGTTAAAACTTACAAAACGCTGGGAACTTCCTGACAGAATGGTAGAGGTTTATGTTAAACCGGCTGTTGTTCACATTATGGATGATACGTCAGAATTTGCATTAACTGAAACAGCTTCTTTAGATGAAGCACCGGATAGAACTGTCGGAAAAATTTCTGCAGGAGTGTCTTTTGAGATAAATTCATCATTTAGCTTTTCATTGTCTGGTTCATATAGCGCAGGAGGAAATTATACAAACGCTTCTGGAAACTTAAACTTTACATATAGTTTCTAGATTTGTGTGGTGTTGTTGTAAAATTTTGTTAAATTTGCATTTTTAGTGCTTGAGTATGACTCTAAAATGGTGTATTTTCTTTGAAAAACACTGTTTTAGGTAGAAAAATGACAGATTTATTTAGCGCAACTGCGCCGAGTGTAACAGAATATTCGGCAGAAAGTATTGAAGTTTTAGAGGGTTTAGAGGCTGTTAGAAAGCGTCCGGCCATGTATATTGGTGGCAGCGATGAACAGGCTTTGCACCATCTTGTTGCAGAAATTTTGGATAACTCTATGGATGAAACCATAGCCGGTTTTGCCACGCATATAGAAATTAGCGTTAATGCAGATGGTTCTGTTACCATTACTGATAACGGTAGAGGAATTCCTGTTGATCCGCACCCGAAATTTCCCAATAAATCTGCTTTAGAGGTTATTTTAACGGTTTTACACTCAGGTGGAAAATTTGGCGGAAACGCATATAAGGTTTCTGGTGGTTTGCATGGCGTTGGTTTGTCTGTCGTAAACGCTTTATCAGAAAAATTGACAATAGAAGTTGCCAGAGAAAAAAAGCTTTATCGCCAAACATATTCTAAAGGCAAACCTTTAACAGAGCTTGAATTTGTGGGTCCTATTTCAAATAGAAGAGGCACATCCATCACCTTTTTGCCAGACCCTTTAATTTTTGGAGAAAGCTGCCGTTTTGTGCCTAACAAAATATATAAAATGGCACGTTCCAAAGCCTTTTTATATCAGGGAATGCGCATTTTTTGGAAATGTAGTCCGGAAGTTTTATCTGACTCTGATACAACGCCATCTTCTGCGGAGTTACACTACCCTGACGGGTTAAAAGACTTTTTGAATTACCAGATTGGCAGTAGAAATACTATTAACAAAATGCCTTTTGCAGGACAGGCCATTTTAAATAATGACGAAGGCAGGGTAGAGTGGGCAATTACTTGGCCACAAGACGAAAACGGTTTTAGCTATTCATATTGCAATACTGTTCCGACCCAGTTTGGCGGAACACACGAAGCCGGATTTAAAACAGCTTTAATGAAAAGTTTTAAAGAATATGGCGAAATGGCAAACATTAAAAAACTTGCCGGAATAACATCAGAAGATTTTCTTTCAGATGCATGTATTATGCTTTCTGTTTTTATCAGAGATCCGCAGTTTCAAGGCCAAACAAAAGACAAGTTAACTTCTGTAAAGGCAACCAGATTGGTTGAGCAGGCGGTTAAAGACAGTTTTGACCATTGGCTTTCTGCAGATCCGGAAAATACACAGGCATTAATAGATTATGTTATAGAAAGAGCAGATTTTAGGCGCAGAAAAAAAGAAGAAAAAACTCAAATGATAAGAAAAGCGCCAACCAAAAAATTAAGACTTCCCGGTAAATTAGCAGATTGTTCACAATCAGCGGCACAGGATACTGAACTGTTTATTGTTGAGGGAGATTCTGCAGGTGGATCTGCAAAACAAGGAAGAGACAGGGCAACACAGGCAATTTTACCATTGAGAGGAAAAATTTTAAATGTTGCAGCCGCAAGTTTAGATAAAATAAATCAAAATCAAGAAATAAAAGATATGATAGAAGCTCTTGGTTGCGGCATAAAAGATGATTATAAAGAAGAAAATTTGCGTTATGAAAAAGTCATTATCATGACCGATGCGGACGTTGATGGTGCGCATATTACATCATTGTTGATGACATTTTTCTACCAACAAATGCCAAAGCTTATAGAAAATGGGCATTTGTTTATTGCAACGCCTCCTCTTTATAAAATTGCCGGCAATGGTAAAAACTATTATGCCATTGATGATGAAGACAAAGAAAGAATTCTTTCAAAAGAGTTTAAAAGCAATCAAAAGCCGGAAATTTCCAGATTTAAAGGTTTGGGAGAAATGTCTGCCGTTCAACTTAAAGAAACCACAATGGATAAAAAGAAAAGAACCTTATTAAAGGTAGTGTTGCCGGTTGCAAACACTCAAGAAGAAAGAGACGAATGTTTTGAAACCAGAAGAATGGTAGAGCGCCTGATGGGTAAAAATCCGGAAACCAGATTCCAGTTTATTATAGAACGAGCAAAGTTTGTTGAAGACTTAGATATTTAGATTATAACACTAAAAAAACCCCTAAAAAGGGGCTTTTTTAGTACCAAATTCAAATTATCTACTTAACAAAAACCTGAACTTCTGCTGATTTTACTTTTTCAGAAGTTTTTGCACTTATTGATATTTTATCTGCAGAAACACCTTGTTGTATGATAAAGTTAAAGACCTCAGTTGCATTGTTTTTTGTTGCAATTTTAGAAGCCATAGAACCACCTGCAGGAGAAACCGCAACCACTTCAAATTCTGCATTTGGTTTTCTATTCATAGCGGCATTAACAGCTTGAGAAATTGCTGGTTTATAATCAACATCTTCTTTATTAAACTTTACAACAGCCAAGGGTTTTTTTCTCATCGTCAGTTTTTGAGCAAACAAAGGTTTGCGTTTTGAAGATTTTATTGTTGGAGCCACCGGAGCACTTCCTGCAGAAATAAAACTGCCAACTTTTACAGCGCTTCTTAAATCTGTTAAATAATTTCTAGCAGCTTCAATATATTGTTTTTGACGCATTGCATCAATTTCCAATTCTCTGGACAAGCTTGTAAACAAGAAAGCGGTTTGATTTGCTTCTGTTTCCAAAATCTTCAACTGGCGATGGTCTTCATCTACAGCTCCGGAAACTCCGTAAGCCGCTCTTATTGAACCCAACAAATAATCAGTCATGGCAGAGTCTGCCACCACTTTTTCTGATAATTGAGCAATTGCCGCAGAGCTTTTATCCAAAGTTTGAATGTTATTTTGTGCTTCGTTTAACAATGCATACATTTTTGGGTTACCGGGGGTGGTACCAACCTGTAATTTTGCTTCTATATTTCCGATTACTTCATGATACGCAATGGCATTATTTGTTACATTTTGACGAATGTCTTGAAGTTGCTCATCATAATTTTTTATTGCAGATTGCAATCTTGACAACTCATTTCTAAAAGATATTACTTTTTGACCAACAAAAGTACCTGTAAATTCGCCAGACTTAATTTCTACCGGTTTGAAAGAAGATTCGCCAACAGGGGCTTGTACATTTGTTTGTTGTTCTTTTACAGTGTTTTCCTGGGCTTCTGTTCCAAACAAAGAAGGAAACAATGCGTCGTCAGAAAAGGCGCATCCTGAAAGCATTAATACAGATAAAACTGATAAAATTTTAGAATTTTTCATGTTAAAACCTTTTTATACAAAATAACTAATCTTTGTTTTTACATATTACAACTCTTTTGTAAAGCAAAAATAGAAAAAAGCAAGAAAAAGTTGAAAATAAAAACAAAAGAGTTGAAAAAGACAAACAAATATGTTTAATATCCGAATAATCCTTGTTTGTAGGACAGATGGCCGAGTGGCTGAAGGCGCACGATTGGAAATCGTGTGTACGTTAATAGCGTATCGGGAGTTCGAATCTCCCTCTGTCCGCCAGCAAAGGAGAGATGGCAGAGTGGTTGAATGCGGTTGACTCGAAATCAATTATACTCGCAAGGGTATCGGGG
>JAZNSB010000061.1:0-37629 GCA_045590955.1 Alphaproteobacteria bacterium
ATTTTTCTTGTTTATTACAGATAGCACATCATAATCTAAAGACAAAAAAACCTTATTATAATCTAAAAAAACCTGCTCAATTCCGCCCATAATCTTACTTGTCATAACATGTGCTATCTTCATTTTCGGTCTCCAAAAAACTTTTATGTTTATAATAGCTGTATTATCTAAAATATCAATATGTATTCTGAGATGCAAAATGATGTCAAAAAAGCGAGATTAAAAAATCTCGCTTTTATTTTGTTTTTAATATCTGGGATGAGTATTTACCTCTTTGCCCAGACCTTCATCATCAAGATATTGGTCTTGACATTTTGTGCCGACACAACGTTTTAAGACCAAAACCTTTCTGCCGTCTCTCATGCCGGTAACATTTATTGACGGAATGTAAACATCCTTAATTTTGATGCTAAAGGTTATGTAACCAACATTTCCTTTTCCGTCGGCAATATATACTTTTATTTTATATTGGCCGATTTCTGATGGCATGGCCATTCCGGAGAATGTAAATGTTTCTTCATTATATTTTATCCATGATGGCAATGGCATATCATCTGCCAAACCGGCTTTAGTGATTACATCTCCTTTTATATCCATTTTTTCAAAAACTTCTTGAGGAATGGTAACACTGAACTTTTGCCCTGTCTCAAGCTCAATATCAGGCATTAGTTTTGCAGAAGTTAAATCCAATGGCGGTTTTTTGGTTGGAACACCAAGCATGTATGGCCTGCTGTCTGGCAAGAACTCTCCGGTTCTCCATTTTTCCATAGTATTTCTTAAGTAAACTGCAATTTTAGACAATTTTTCATTAAGCATATAGTATGGAACAGCATCAAGACCCAAAGATGCATATAAGTTACCAAGAGAATCTTGCATTTCTATATATGCACGATATGCATCTGCCTCATCAGCAATAGCTCTTGTGGCATCAAGCTGGCTACTTTGAGCTTTTTCTCCATTTTCAATGGTGGCTTTTTCTGCAATATCTTCAGATGTGGTAGCAATTTCTTGCGCAATTTGATAATCTTCTATTGCAGAAATATATCTTGCCCATGAAACATATACTTGATTCAAAATCAAATTAGTTAATCTTTGTCTTCTTAAATTTTTAAGTTCTGTTGAGGTTGGATTTTTAATGTCTTCAAATATCTGAAAACCAATTTCTTGCGCTCTTTTTGACCACACTCTGTTATATTTTGCAGGGTCATTCTTATAGGCATTTTCATCTGCCTGAGCAATTTTTTTGTTATAAATTTTAATTTCTTCTACACTTGTAATAAGGTCTTTTACTCTCAGCTCCGGTCTGTTGGTAAGAGCAAGCCATTCTAATTGACTAAGGCTGTTTTTTATCTCCGGCAAATCAAAGTTTCCATATTCTTTGCCTACAAGTGTATATTGTGTGGAAGGATGAAAACCCATTAAGCCGGCAAGTCTGACTTCTGCGGTTTCCATATCTCTTTTGAGATCTGATAAGGTTTTTACTGCTTCCATATATTTTCTTTTCTTTTCCAGGTCTTGCAATGAAATTGTTTTACCCAAAGAAATTTGCTCTTTGTTTTTGATATTCATTTCATCTACTTCAAGAGTGATGTATTCTATCATATCATTAACTGTTGGCAAAAGCTTTTGAGCCATAAGAGTGCGCCAATATAAAGCTCTGGTTTCTTGCAAAAGGTTATGAATTACTTTTCTACTTTGTTCTATGGCTAAATTTTCTTTATATGCACCGTCTTTGGTTTGATAATAAATGGTAGAAATATCAAGGATGTTCCATGCTGTTTTTAAGTCCGGATTGGTATGTGCGTAATCCTTGGCATTCATATATCCGGCTTGCGCCATAATTTCAGGAAGTTGATTTACTGTTGAGTTGCCCGCTTTGAGCAAGCTTTGTTCATAGCTTGAAACTCTTCTTGTGTAATTATATTTTAGAGCAAGAGCAAATGCCATGTATATATCTATCGGCTTTTGAATTTTTTGAGGTGTGGTTAAATACATGTTTTGCAAATCTACATCCACACGAATGGCTCTATCCCAGTCAGAATAAAATGCCGGAGATATTTCTCTTTGCTGGCTGATTGTAGTACAAGCACCTATTATCAACAACAAACAAAAACTTATTATTGCGCTCTTTTTTTTCATAGTTTTTCCTTTAAATTACCCATTTTTTTTGAATTTATAACAAAATTTTAAATATGAACAGTATTTATTTGATTTTATTCAACTTTGATTGTATGTTGTTTGTGAGGTGAAAATGTTTGATATAATCAGAACCGTATTTAAGTTTAAAGAAAAAAAGAGCCCTGATAAGTTGGGACTGTACCCGGAATCTGTCCATACGCAAGCCTTACCGGAAAGAAGGTATCTTTGGACGTCTAGAATTTTGGTATTTTTTGTGGTATTTTCAATTGCTCTGAATATGGTTTTGGCATCTATTTTACTCCTAATGTTGCCAAACAGATCAGCAAACGTAAGGTTGCTTAACATGAATAAAGAAGGTAACGCACTGGAACAAACCCAACCAGCAGAAAGATATGTGCCCGTTGGAGATTTAATGACAGAACAGCATATTGACAACTATATTAAACTGCGTCACACAATTTCTTATGATATTGAAGAAATGGAAAACAGATGGGGACAATATTCCACATTTTTTTGGTATTCTTCTTCAGATGTATATAGCAGTTTTAAAGGATCGGAATATGAGTATTATAAAAGCTTGTTTGCACAAAGCCTCAAAAGAGATGTATATGTTGAAAAAATAACAATTTTAACAACAAACCTATGGCAAGCGGAATTCTTAACCATTGATTGGATTGATAATCAACGTGATCCAGAAATTACAAAATGGAGATCTACTTTAAGAATTGCATTTTTGCCAATAGAGTTTAATTCAAAAGAAGATTTAGCAAAAAATCCGTTTGGTTTTGTGGTAACAAACTATTCGTTGGCATATGTAGGAAAAGCTGAAGACCCAACCGAATATTTGGATATTCTTAAAAAGATGTATTAAGCTGATCTTATTTATTTTCTTGATTTTGTGCATTTGGGTTTGATGACAAGCCCTTTGCGATAGTTCTGTTTATATTGATCAACACGCTAAGACTCTCTGGTGTTGGATGCAACATGATATCCAGTGTTTTCTTAAAAATAAACAGAGCCAAATTGGTAATGTTTTGCCTTACCTCAGGGGGCTGCGGAGCGTCTTCTTCATTTGCATAACTGGAAAGAATCGTCCATAATTTTCTGTTTTTTTCAAGAGCTTCATTAAGCTCTTCTTTTTTTTCTTCCCAATTTTCTTGAATCATGAAAAGAGTTGAGGCTGTGCGCAAAAGAGCCCTGCTTTCAAGTTCCGCCTGACTTATTGATGACACCTCTGCCAATGTATAATTATCTAATTTTTGCATCTGTCTCTTTTCTTTTGTTTATATAAAATGTTTATTAACATAATTGAGTTATATTGTAAGATAATATATAAACATTTACACAATTTTTTAGAGGTG
This sequence comes from Alphaproteobacteria bacterium, assembly GCA_045590955.1. Taxonomy (GTDB): domain Bacteria; phylum Pseudomonadota; class Alphaproteobacteria; order RF32; family CAG-239; genus JAZNSB01. The sequence goes on from JAZNSB010000061.1 coordinate 3,501, forward strand.
GTCATGGTTTTAAGATTATTGTTTTTGGCTCTTTTGTTTGTTTCTGTGGGTAAAAATGCGCTATCAGCAGAGCTCAAAGACGCTGATGCAAGAGATGATAAAACCATGTTTGTAAGGTTAACTGCCTTTGATAACTTCCCAATATCACAAATAACATCCAAAGAACTTATTACCGTATTTGATCCTTTTCTTAGCAAACTTGGACAAAAACATAAAATTAAGTTTCAATATGATGAAGCGAAGGAAAATATAAATGCAAAAATGGCAAAAACCAGAACCGGTAAAACAGATTTGATTGTGGGAATTTATCAATTAACCAAAGATCATCAGGGATTAGAGATTATATATCCGTCAATTTTAAGTAATCCCATAAAGTTTATTACTCTTAACAACTCTAATATAAAAATACAAAGCGCAGAAGATCTGAAAGCGCTTAAATTTGGCTTTAATACAGAAGAAATCGTGAGTGATTTTGTTAAACAGCAAATCAAAAACTTAAATGCCCAAGAATATACTTCTGATGAAGATTTATATAAGGATTTGTTTGAAAGAAAAATTGACGCCATCATATCTTCTTATTATAGAGCAGTGATAACAACTGCAAAAATGGGCTTACGTAAAAAAGTTAGTTTTTCAAGCAATGCCATATGGAATATGCCATTGTTTTTTGGCATTTCAAAACTATTTCCACAAAGAAAGTTTTTAAGAGAAATTTTAATAAACGAATCTTCTTTGCCTGAAAACAAGACTTTGATTGAAGAAAATTTGAAAAATATCGTCAGAGAATTTGAAATACAACATCAAGGAGCTGTTCCACCTGCTTATTTTGTTGACTAAACCGCAATAAAAAGTAAAATGGGATTAATAAATTACAAAAGAGGTTTTAATGGCGTTATTAATTCATCATCCGATATGTCCTTTTTCTAGAAAAATAAGGCTTTTGATGGCCGAGAAGAAAATGCTTTTTGTATTAAAGGAAGAAGAGCCTTGGAACCTGTCTAGTGACTTTATTAAAATTAATCCGGCGCAGAGTTTGCCCGTCTTTTTAACTGACGGAAAAGCAATTTGCGGAAATTATGCAATTACAGAATTTTTAGAATCGCTAAAATCTTATCCGTGTCTGTTTCCGGAAAATGAGTGGCAAAAAGCAGAAATTCGCCGTTTAACCGAGTGGTTTGACCAAAAATTTTATAAAGAAGTATACGTTCCCCTGGTAATAGAAAAAATTTATAAACGATTTGCTAAAGGTGTGGCTCCTGATTCAAAAATGCTCAAAATTGGTTTGAACAATCTAAACTTTCACATGGAATACATTGATTGGCTGGTTGAAAACAGAGCCTTTTTGGCCGGAGATTTCTTCTCTTTGGCAGATATTTGTGCGGCTGCACACCTGTCTGTGCTGGACTATTTGGGAGATGTGCCTTGGGATAATTTTAAAAATGCAAAGTTGTGGTATTCTAAAATAAAGTCTAGACCAACTTTTAAAGATATATTAAAAGATAACATAAGAGGTGTGTTGCCCTCAAGAAATTATACCAACCTTGATTTTTAGGATTTTTAAATGAAAAAACTTATTGTTGTTGCAACTGTGATGCTTTCTGCCTGTTCTTTTCTGTCTTTTGAAGGAAAAGGACAACATATATTTCATTGGGCAAAAGAATCTACCGGAATTGAACAGTTTGCAAGAGATCATAATGAATGTTTGAGAAAATCCGAATCTTGGACCGTATTACCAAATATAAAAAACTGGTTTTATTCTGAGGAAGCAAAATATAACATTATTGTTGACTGGCATTCAAAAAAAGGAATTTGGGCAAGCTACATTCCATATGCAGGAGCACAACCCATTATGGTAAATTCTTTAAGAAACGACGAAAAAATGTCTCCGAAAAAATATGAAAAATGTATGATTGCAAGAGGTTATTGGCAAAGAGCATATAATATTCCGGAAACAACAAACATTTTTGTATATAAACCGGTTAGAACTTTACAAAAAACCATTATTGATTCTTCTGAGGATTTTTAAGCATAACCACCTCCTATACTCTTGTAAAAGCTGACTATGTTTTGCAAAAGTTGTCCGTTGCTATTTACAAAAGAAGTTTGACTTTGTAACAATTGTTGCTCTGAATTTAAAACTTCAGAAAAGTTAACCAATCCATTCTTATATTTAGAAAAAGTTAAGCGCAAAATGTTAAGGCTGTTTATGTATCCTTGCAATAAATAGCTATTTTTTTCATATTCTGACTTAACTGACTGAATGGCATTTTTGATTTCAGAAGAAGAAGAAAGTAAGATATTTTGATAATTTAACAAAGCCTCATCTTTAAGGTATTTTTGAAGTTTTACGTTGTTTATTAAAGACCCCCAATAAAATATAGGCATGTTTATTGAAGGAGAAAAGTGAGCCATTTGGCTGTTGCCAGAAATTAAATTGTTAAAATCTAAAGACTGAAAACCAAAAAATGAGCTTAATCCTATATTTGGAAATAATTGCGCAATTGCTCTACCAACCAATGCATTTTGTGCAATTAAATTTTCTTCGGCATATTTTACATCCGGTCTGTTTCTGATTGTTTCTATCGGCATAGAAAATATGCTGTTGTCTATCAAAATTTGTTTTCTTACTATGTTCTTTTTATCAAATGAAAGTTCTTTATCTAAAGATCCGGGGGTTAAACCTAATAAAATTGACAAAGAGCTTTTTAAAACATTTTCTTTTTCATAAAGAGAAGGAATTAAAGATTTTGTTTGTTCCAAAGCAAGGGCTGCCTGCTCTAAAGCCAATTTATCTTCTAACTGAGACATATATCTTTGCTTAACAAGACGATATATTTTGTCTTGAATTTTCAGATTTGTTTCTGCAACTTTTATATTTTCTTGAACTGTACGCAAATTTATATATGCCATCATAATTTCTGAAACAACAGCAAGCTGAGTGGCGTAAACATTGCTTGCGGCAGCTCTGTAAAAAGCTTTTTGGGCTTCTGTTAATCTTCGGCCGGCTCCCCATAAATCAATCTCCCATGAAACATCTATTCCTGCCTGATAATATGTTTCATCTCCAATGGGCATGTTCTTGCTGGAATCTGAATAATTATAAGCTCCGGCAACAGATATGTTGGGAAAGTATTTTACCCCGTTTATCAATAAATTGGCTCTGGCTTGTTTTAATCTGGAAGAAGCAATTTTGATGCTCAAATTATCTGCCAAGCCTGTTGATATAAGCTTATCTAAAGTTGGGTCTGAAAAATTTTTATACCAATCTTTACCTGTTTGTTGTGTATTTTTTGTTGCACCGGTTGCTGTAAAAAGTTGTTCATCCGTCAAATTTTGAGGACGCTGATAATCAGGACCTACAGAGCAAGAATTTAAGATAAATAAAAATAACAAAAATTTATTTATTTTCATCTGGGTAATCCTTTGCTAAATTTGGAGTAAAATGTTCTTTTACGGTTTCAAACAAAGCAAAAAGTGCCGGAATAAAAACAATGCCGATTAATGTTCCGAATATCATACCGTAAAATACAGATGTGCCTATTGCAATTTGAGAAGCAGCACCGGCTCCTTTGGCAACAATCATGGGAAAAACTCCCAAAATAAATGTTAATGCCGTCATTAAAACAGCCCTAAATCTTTCTGCCGCTCCTTTTTTTGAAGCTTCTAAAATTGTTTCTCCCTGTTCTCTGTATGATTTGGTAAATTCTACAATTAAAATAGCATTTTTTGCAGCAAGTCCTACCAACAAGATTAAACCCAATTGCGCATAAATGCTAAAACTTTGCCCCATTATATGAAGACCTATAATTGCACCTAAAATGGCAAAAACAGTAGAAAACATAACAGAAAATGCAAGCATCCAGCTTTCATAAAGTGCAACCAAAAACAAATAACAAAAAATGGTGGCAAGCAAAATTAAAATAATGACCAAACCGCTTGCCTGAACCTCTTGCAAACTCAATCCTGTCCATGAAATGCCAAAATTTTTACCCAAAAATTGTTGTGCTTTTTGCAAAATAGAATCTATTGCCTGTCCGGAACTTATGTTTTTTGCAGAATTGGCTACAATAGACGCTGAAGTATATTGGTTGTATCTGTATATAATTTTTGGTGAAATACTTGTTTTAATGGTGGCAAAACTTTTAAATTTAATAAAATCTCCGTTGTTATTTTTTATATATAAATTTTCAATGTCAGATATATTTTGCCGTTGGTTTATATCTGCCTGAATAATTACCTTGTTTACTTGCCCGTTAAGAGTAATGTTATTAACATATCTGGAACCAAGATTATTTTGCAAACTTTCAAAAAGTTCTGCGACACTAATGTTATATGTTTCAAGTTTTCTTCTGTCTATGTCTAAAAAAACATGAGGTGTCTGAGCTGTAAACGTGCTAAAAGCATAGGAAATGAGCTTGTCTTTATTTAACTGCGCCAAAAACTGTTCCATTTTATTAAAAAGCTCAATCGGACTAATTGCTGAATTTGTAGCAATTAATTCAAAGGTAATTCCGTCGGACTTTCCAATTCCGGGAATTGACGGAGGCGCAAAAAACTGGATATTTGCCTGAGGATATTTGGGAACAATTGTTTGTGAAAGTTTATTGTTAATGGAATTTAAACTTAATTCCTTTGATGTTCGTTTATCATCGTCTTGTAAACCAACCACTCCAAGAGCCACATTTTCTCCTCCACCACCAAGCAAAGAATATCCTACAACAGAAATAAAGTATTCAACTCCTTTAATTTTTGTGGCTTCTTGGCCAATATCTGCCATGATATTTGAGGTCTCTTGCAGTGTGGCAACATCTGAAAGCTGAATGTTGGCAAAAATAATGCCCTGATCTTCTTCCGGCAAAAAAGACGTTGGCGTAAACTTTAACCCAAGCCCGATAAATACTAATGTAACAAATATAATAAAAGCGGTTTGTTTTAAATGGGCAGAAAAATATGCAACCGTTTGAATATATCGTATTTGCATATTGGCAATAAAATTGTTGAACCATTTGAAAAAGCCTTTTGAATTTTGATCATTTTCTTTTTGCAAAAAAATTGCACATAAAGCGGGGCTGAGTGTTATGGCATTAAAAGCAGAAAATACTATTGATGTTACAATGGTTACAGCAAATTGCTGATAAATTTTTCCGGTAATGCCGGCCATTAAACCAACGGGAATAAAAATTGAAAGCAAAACAAATGTTGTGGCCACAATGGCACTGGAAATTTGGCTCATGGCTTTTATTGAGGCTTGCTTGGCGTTTAAGCCTTCGTGTAGCATTAAAAACTGCACACGTTCCACCACAATTATGGCGTCGTCAACAACCAAACCAATGGCCAAAATCATGGCAAATAATATCAATATATTAATGTCAAAACCCAGCATATATATTACTGCAAATGTGGCAATTAATGAAACCGGAATGGTAATAAGCGGAATCAGAGTGGTTCTGGCTTTTTGCAAAAATATAAACGTTACAAACACAACCAAAGAAAATGTAATGACCAATGTTTCAAGTATGGAGGCAATGGAAGCTTTTACAAATTTAACAGAATTATATGCAACCGACAGTTCAATGTCTGTCGGGAAACTTTGACTTAAGTTTTTTATTTCTTGTTCCACGTTTTTCATAATTTCCAACGAATTAGAGTTTGGAATTTGAGATAAGGCAATTACAACTGCCGGAGCTCCGTCAAATGCGGCTTTCATGTTATATGTATCTGCTCCTATTTCAATTTTAGCCACATCTTTTAATTTAACAATTCCGCCGGTTTGGTCTGTTTTAAGCACAATGTTTTGAAAATCTTCAACAGAATTTAACAAGCCTTTTGCATCTAAAGTTAAAACAATCGGGGTGTTTTTGTTTGCCGGAGCCGCTCCAACCGAACCAACCGAAGCGGCTAAATTTTGACTTTGTATAACGTTTACAACATCTGTGCTGTCTAATCCCACAGAAGCCAATTTTTCTGCATTTAACCAAACACGCATACTATATTGCGGAGAAAATATATTTACATCTCCCACACCTTTTATTCTGGCTAACGGGTTTTGCAAATTTTCATAGGCAAAATTGCTTAAGAAAAGATCGTCATATGTTTGATTTGGAGACCTTAACACCAACATTGCCAAAAAATTTGCACTTTGACTTTTTACCTCCAAACCCTCCTGTGTTACAATTTGCGGCAATTGAGAAGTGGCTTGTTGCAGTCTGTTTTCTACCTTTACCTGAGCCAAATCCGGATTTGTTCCCACATCAAAAGTAATGGTTAATTGGTAACTTCCGTTATCATCAGAAGTTGAAGACATATACAACATGTCTTCCACACCATTTATTTCGTTTTCAATGGGGATTGCCACCGTATCTACCAAAACAGAGGCACTTGCACCGGGATATGTGGCAGAAACTACAATTTGCGGAGGGGTAATTTGCGGATATTGTGAAACCGGTAATACAAAAATGGCAAGAATCCCCAACAAAACCATAACAATGGAAATTACCACGGCAAACCTTGGTCTGTTTATAAAAAATTCTGAAAACATTATTTATCTTTCTCAATTTCCACAAAATTAATTTCTGAGTTTTTTGCCACATTTGGAAGCACCTGAGCAATCAGCAGATCGTTTTTTTCAAAGTTATTTTCAACCACGTAATTTTGATTTTGCGGTGCAATAATTTGTAATTTGTGTGGCAAAATTTGTTTGTTTCTGAGCACGTTTACAAAAGTTTCATTTTCTTTTATTTGGGCAAATTTTTGATTGATGAGCACCACATTGTCGTAATTTTTTTGCATAATTAAATTCACATAAGCATTTGGCAACAAAACGTGGTCAGGATTTTCAAAATCCACATAAATCGGCAGTGAATTTGTGTTTTTGTTAATTTGGTTGTCGGTATATTTAAACTTTCCGTCAAATTCATAAAAACTATTATCGGCAAGCAAAAGTTTAAATTGAAAATCGTTAAGTTTTTTTGTTTTCAGATATTCTTTATCTGCCAAAGAAAAGACCACCCTAATCGGGTCTAGTTTTACCACAGAGAAGAGGTTTTGCATATTCGGATTAATAAAATCTCCTTTAGAAAGAGGAATGTTTCCAACCACACCGTTTATTTGAGACCTTATGGTTGTATAATCTAAATTTATTTGAGCTGTTTTAAGGTTTGCTTTTGTGGCCAAAGTCTGGGCATTTGCAGACAAAAAATTTTGTTTGGCATTTTGAATTTGAATTTTAGAAAAAGCCGGTTCGCCTGTTTTGAGCACTTTTTGATAATAACTTTTTGCATATTCTTCTTGGGCAAGAGCTTTTTGCAAGTTTGCTTTTGCCAGTTGAAGGGCGGCGACATATTCGTCTTGTTTTAATTGAATAAGTTTTTGATTTTCTGTTACATTTTGTCCGTCAGATACAAAGATTTTTTGCACATAACCGGAGATAAACGGTTTTATCCAAGTTTGGTCAATTGGGGTAACAAAAGCCATAAAGTTTTCTTGCAAAACAACAGACTGAGGCAAAATTTTTTGAACCAATATGTTTATTTGATTATTTGCAGAGACTTTTTGAACATTTTTTGGCTTATATATGGCAAATACTGCCCACAAACCTAATATCAGCAAAATGCAGATTAACAAAAACTTTTTCATTCTTCCCCACCACATAAAATTTATTAACTTTATGTAGTGGGGAATTTTTATATTTCAACGGTTGGTTAGTTGCTCCAAGTTCCTGTGGTTGAACAGCTTCTGGTTCCTGATTGAGTTGTTGGAGCGGTTAAGTCATAGAATGTCCCATTATCCGTTTCACAGCTACAAACATGTCTTCCTAATCCCGTCTGCTTAAAACGTTCGTCGTATTCTTCTTTGAGAGTCTTACTATAGGTATCAGTGTAGACGCACTTTGCCGTGGTATATCCCGGAATTAACGTTATTTCTCTTTCAGCACCGGAATTGATATCAAAAAAGCTGAGATTAGAAGACGTATCATGTTGCGGAATTAACGCTGAAAAACATAAAACATAGGCTGTTTCGTTTCTTTTTAATGATTCATATTTTCCTGTGCTAAAATTTACCGTCCATCCGGAAGCTTTGCGCAATAAAGTTCCCTTGTCTTCTGTATCAGAAGTCCAGTATTTACTTTGGAAGTCATCACCTCCAGCTTTTGTACGAGATGTTGCTATGCTGCTTTTATAGCCGGCATCAATCAACACAAGTTGTGCTGCGGCAGGAACAAACCATTTACCGTGTCCCAAAGCATAATTTGTTGCATAGTCTTTGCAGAATTTAGCTGTTTTTTGACTAGCCCATTCGCTTCCATGGGTATATGTATTGTAATATCCATGTTCTGAATAGTCTAAAGAACCTGATGCAACCTCTGGCGGATATGAATCCAGTGTGCTATCAGACCACACCTTGTTACCATTTTTTAATCCAACCATCATCGTATCTTCAATGCTGTAACCATCACTTGTTACTATAATTCCTATAATTTTATCTTTTTTTGCATCATCATACAGTCCACAATAAAGCTCTGATTTACCGGACGGAGTATATCCCGAGATGTTATCATAATAAACATATTGTCCTGTACCACAGTGGCATTTGGCCAATGCTCCTGATGAATTTATAAAGAAACCAAGCGGAGCTTTACATTTGGTCATTCCTGTTTTTCCAAGAGTGGTGGATTTATATGTAGTATTATAAGTTGGACACGCCAAACAATCTGATTCTAATTTTGCGCCTTGTGTTGCACGATATTTATTTGCCGGACATGGCACTCTGTTTGTTCCTCCCGGACAGTAATATCCGGCGGTGCAGGAGATACATGATGTGGCGGATGAACTTGTACTCGTTCCATATGTAAATGATCCGGCTAAACATGATGTGCACTTTGATGCACCGCCGCTTGAATATGTTCCTGCCGAACATCCTGTTTTATTACCATCTTTACAGAAATATCCTGGTGGACATGTGCTGCAATATGTATTGCCTGTGCCTAGTGAATAAGATCCGTCAGAACATGTGGTGCACTTTGATGCACCGATGTTTGAATATGTTCCGGACGGACATGGCAAACACGCATCGGCTGATGTTGCTTCTGTGTTTTCATTATATGTGCCGGCAGAACAAGGTGTGCACTCTGATGCACCGATGTTTGAGTATGTTCCGGACGGACATGGCAAACACGCATCGGCTGATGTTGCTTCTGTGTTTTCATTATATGTGCCGGCCGGACAGGCTACTTTTTTATCATATAACCCTGTTGCTTTATTTAGCGGGCAGTAATGTCCTGCCGGACATGTGGTGCAACTTGAAGCACTGCCGGTTGAATATGTTCCTGCCTCACATGCTTTTTTTATGGTATAAGTAAATCTTGCACCCCAACATGCTGTTACCAACGTATATGTCTGTGGACATTCATATCCTGCCGGGCAATTTTTACATGCTTGAACAGAAGTTGCTCCCATGCCAGCAAAATAAGTACCTGCAGAACAAGAAAGGCATCCGGTTGCTCCTGTGCTATCCTGGTATGATCCGGCACTACACATAGTACATACACTTGCCCCATCTACACATGAATATCTTCCTGCCGGACATTCAAGTTCGTCAGCTCCTTGGTAGGTGTTGTCATTTAAGGTTCCCGGACAATAAAATCCACTGGTACAAGATACACAAGATGACTGTCCGGTAGATCCTTGATATTGTCCTGCAGGACATGCTATTTTATTTGTTCCTCCCGGACATTGGTATCCTGCGGGACAGATAGTGCATGAAGTTGAGCTGGCTGCAGAATATGAGCCGGACGGACATACTATTTTATCTGTTCCTCCCGGACAACGATATCCTGCCGGACAAGTGCTGCAACTTGTGGCATTTCCTGCTGAATATTGGCCTGGATCACACGAGGTGCAACTGCTTGAGCCATCTGTTGCGCTGTATGATCCTGCAGGACATGGTGTGCACTCTGAAGCGCCTGCCAGTGAATATGTGCCGGCAGGGCATATTGTTTCTATACCTCTCGTACAAGAATATCCTGCTGTGCAATTGGTGCATCCGGCTTTGATTACATTAGGTTTCGTTCCGCCAGTACAAGTTAAACAATCTTCTTTAGCACCAGAACCGATTAAAGATGTATATTGTCCAGGATCACAAGATAGGCATGCATCTGAACTTGTTGCTCCTGTGTTAGGATTATATGTGCCGTTAGGACAAGAATATACACCTGTAGATGTGCAGTATTTTCCTGCCGGACATGTTACACAATCGTTTGCAGAATCGGAACCGGCAGGAGAATACTGAGTTGCACCGCATGAAACTTTGCTTGAACCACCCTCGCAGTAATATCCTGCCGGACAGGTGGTGCAACTTGTGGCTCCGGCAGCTGAATATGTGCCGGCAGCACATTGTTCCATTTCAGAACACAAATCTGAACCTGCTACGGGACAGATATATCCTTCAGGACAGGTGACACAAGAACCTCCGGCAGAAGCCAAACATGTTCCTTCTAAACACATATCAACAGAGGAATATGTTGTCCATGCACCGGTGTCAGGGTTTACTTGTTTTGTAATGGCGGTGTTGGTATTGCCTATACATGTTCCTCCGGGAGTTGTATCGTCCAACAGCACGTTGGCGGTGGTTGTTCCTACATTAATATAGCCGTACCATGGCAGGCATCTTTTGTAAATGGACATTACACACATTGCAGATGCATAATTACTTGCGACACTTTGTCCTCGTATTGTTCCCGTGATAGTACCGTTGGCGACCGTCTGAGGAGCAAATGAGGTACCGCTGATGTTTAAACTCCAGACCTGGTTGGCAAATATGGAGTGGGGATCAGAATTATTGTCCAGTGCAGCTATACTATAACCATAGTTATCTTTTTCTGACCAATATTTGTTATAGATGGCGTTATATGTGCTGGTCAAAACCGTGGGTGGGTTGGTAATCAGCCTCGCTTGTGCTGTTGTAGGAATAAACCACCTGTATGTCATGGCATCTACCGTGCCTTGATACCAACTGTTGCTGGTCCAATTTAAATTTAATCTGGCGCAATAAATTGCAGCATCCATTGAAGCAGTGTTAACAACTCCGTTGCGCTGTGTTCCATACCAAGGATTTATAAAATATGAATATTTGGTAGGATTATATTGGTACATTAAAGGTAATTCTTCAGATGATGTGGCAAGAGCTACCGCAAACTCATCATTAATCATGATACCGACTGCAGGATAAAATGCATTGCCTCTTTGCTTAACCGCCTCACTGGCATAAGTAACACCATATGCTTCCCCTGCTGCGATTGCAAGAGAATCTTTTCCTTCACAGGTGTTGTCTGAATACAAAATGGCACCTGCACCACATCTTGCAAGAGTTTCATCATTCTTCCAATAATACCCCAGAGACGGGATGCATTGTGTTATTTTTGTGGCGCCTGTTCTTTTAAGGTATCTGATCAACATGCTTTTGTTTAGAGTATATGATGGAGAACTGCCTGTGTCGGGGGGGTTTACCGGGTTTGTACTTGTTGCGCTCGGGGCTGGATTTGACACAAGCAACGGGTTTGCACCGCCTAATGGGTTGGTCATAGTATTGGAGGATGAAATTCTCATATTCCATGTTGCGGTATGAGCGGGACATGCGGCTGGTTCTGCTGAACCGGCAATGCAATAATTATCTATAGGGCAATTTAAACAATCATCTAAAGAAGATTTGCCCGTATCAGGGTTATATGTGCCTGCCGGACATTTGGGGGCTGCAGATATTCCTGTGATAGGACAATAATGACCTACCGGACAAGGTTGACAAGCTTCTTCTGATGATTTGCCGGTATCCGGATTATAAGTTCCTGCCGGGCATGCAACTTTATTGTCTCCCGGGTTTGTTCTTGAACCGTTTGCTTTGCAGTAATATCCTGCCGGACATATCATCGGTTCTTCAGATGATGCCGTTAACCAATAATATCCTGCATCGGTCTTACAATCGTCTATAGAAGATGAACCTTGAGCACTATGAGTGTTTGCAGGGCAGTTTGCCACATCTTCTTGGCAAGTTGTTTGAAACGGGCAATAATTGATGCCTCCACAATAGGTACAACCTGTGGTGGCTCCTGCTTGTGACCATTTACCTAATCCACACTCTGCCTTGTGTGTGCCACCGGTGCAATAATAACCGCATTCACACGTTACACAAGCTGTTCTATCTCCATTTTCATATGTTCCGGCATCACATTTTGTGCACTTTATTGCTCCTTCTCCAGATATATCTCCCGCATCACAATCTGTGCAACTTGTATGCGCAACTCCATCTGCCGGCGTGTATGTGCCGGCTGAACAAGGTTTGCATGAAGACTTTCCTGCTTCATCTTGATATTGACCGGCATTACAAGGTGTGCAACTTGAAGCGCCTTCGTTTGAAAATGTGCCGACTTCACAAGCTGTTGCAGATGTTGAACCTGCCGGACATTTATGACCTTCCGGACATGTAACTTTGCTGTCATACAAACCTGTTATTTCATTTGCCGGACAATATGAGCCTTCCTGACATGGCGTGCATTCTGCTGCATTTCCTGTGGAATATGTGCCGGCTTCACAAGGTGTGCAACTTGAAGCGCCTGCGTTTGAATATGTGCCTGCCGGACATGGTTCTTTTATGGTACCGGTAACTTCTACTCCACAAATGGTTTGTGATTCTGTGGCTGATGGACAATAATATCCTTCCTCACATTCTGAACATGCCCATGAACCTTCTTTTGATGAATATGTTCCGGGGTCGCAAGGAGAACAAGCCGACGTAGAGTCTTCTGACAAATAACCTGCTGAAGCTGTGCCTAAAGAATGTGTACCTACCGGACAATTTGAACAACTTGAACTTCCGGCAGCACTACATTGACCTTGTGTGCAGAATTGTGGAGTGGCGCCTTCTGAATCTGGGCAGCTACCTGTATATTCAACAGTATGTGCCGGACAATAATATCCTGCCTGACATAGTGTGCATACGTGTCCATTTGTGTAATTCATGTAATATCCTTCATTACATTGACAAGAACATATGTCGGACTGACCGGTTAAACCTGCCGTGGTGGAGTTATCAGGACATTTTACCTTTTCAAGATCTTTTGTGCCTGCCGGACAATAGTATCCTTGCGGACATTTTTTTCCGTCGTCTAAAGTGCCTGTTCCTGCAGGACAATAATATCCTTCCGGGCATTGCTTACACGCAGAAGCATCTGTTTGTTTTGTTGAAGGGTTATATGTTCCTACTTCACAAGCCTGTCTGTTTTGGCCTTCTGGACAATAATATCCTGCTTCGCATTCCTTGTATTCATTACTGTAATAATATCCTGCGGCATTTATACATTCTTCTTGTGATGTGGCTGTGGCGCTTGCTGTTGTTACAGAACCGGTAAGATTTGTTTGACATTGTATTCTTGTAGTAGGAACAATCTCTTTGCCACATATGGTTTGCGCACTGTCAACCTTTGGACAATAATATCCTTTTCCGCATTCATCACATGTTTTTCCGCTTGTAGCATAAAATCCTTCACTACAAGCGCCACATTCTGTGTATCCGTTTGTTGCTTGCGAACCTGCAGGACATTTTTCAGGTGCCAAACCGGAAACTACGCAAACGCCATCATCTGGGTCTCCACAGCCTTTTTTATCTTCTGTAGGCACTTTTCCGTCAGGGCATCCTTGAGGTGAACAATACTCTGCAAGCGGATAAGATTCTGCTTGCGGACAATACTTGTTTTCTGCTCTGTCGTCTTTGGTGCAATCTATACATTGGTCTGCGGATTGGGCTCCTGCAAGTGAAAATGTGCCGGCCGGACATTTTGTTGGCTCTGATGATCCTCCCTGACAATAATAACCGCACGGACATTGAATTGGCTGATTTTCACATCCACTATCTAACTCGCCGGTGCCTTCCGGACAGTAATGTCCTTTAGGACAAGCTACTTGGGATGACGATCCTCCGGCACAGTAGTTGCCGGCACCGCATGGCTTAAATGAATTTCCGTCTTTATAATATCCGCATACCGGCTCACAAGTTTTTCTGTCTTCATTAGGAGCACTGTTTGCAAGACATGTTTTACATTCGGTGTCTGTATGGGATGTTTGATCTTGGTATGTGCCACTATCACATGTTGAACATTTTACGCAATAGTGTTTGCCCTCACCGTTACCTTCCCATTCTGTTGAGGAAGTTTCTGCTACTTTTTGACCAGCTTGACACGTTGTTTGCCCGTATTCTGCGTTTTTAAGATTTGAACATTTGCACTCTGCATAACATATGACGGAGGTACCTGCAATCTGCTTATAATCTCCACCAAGAGCGCCTTGTGAACAGTTGTTGTCATCAACGCTTATGTAGTAATACAGATATGCCGAATCTGTACATTTTGCTTCATAACAATCGCTTTGTGAGGTAGAACCTTCGTTACTTGTCATATTTCCAGTGCAAGCAGTACATGATTCTGCAGCTCCAACAACATCTTTATATGTGCCGGCCGGACATATGGTGGCATCTTCGCCACCACAAGTGCCAAAATATCCTTCTTTCGGACAGCATGAATTTACTGACGTACTCACATCTGATGTGGTGGTTTTGCCGGTTGGGCATGATTGTGGACCAGAACTGCCTCCAAGACAGTAATTGCCTTTGCCACAAACCTCTACAGGACCGCCTGCAGGTCCATAATATCCTGCAACCGCAACACATTGTGTATCAGAAGTGGAAGCGGTTTGTTCTGTGGTCATGTTGTCTGGACATGTCTTGCAGTATGAATTTTCTTTGGTGTCCTTATATGTTCCTTTTACACAAGCTGTTGCCGGTGTATTATCTGGTGTACCTGAATATCCTGGGTTTGCCAAACAATCTGAAACATCGTCCGCTCCTGTGCCTGATGTGGTCTTATTGGTGGGGCATGGTTGACCGGTGGTGCTGCGAAGCGGACAATAATGATCAACTTCACATGCTAAGGCATCTCCTTCCCCATCTGCTCCATAATAACCTGCTTTTGCATAACATCCATCTACGTTTGTGGCGCCTTGGTTTGATGTTTTGTTTGTCGGACAGCTTTTTCCAGGGCAAACAGATCCAGCCTGACAATAGTAGTCTTGCTGACAAAGGTCTACTTCCTCTGTGCTTGTATTTAAACAATATCCTGCTCCGGCTTTGCATCCTGTTAATGCTGTTGCCTCCACGGTAGAAGTGGTTCCATCCGGACATTTCGTGCAACTTGTGCCGGTAAAGTTTGATTGCGCTTGATAGGTATTTACAGGACATTCTGAACATCTGTTGCAAGGTAGTTCTCCAACTACACCTTCTGACACAAGATAATTTCCTGCCGGGCAATATGTTATTTCTGTTGAATATCCTTCCGGACATGTGCAAGCTGAATATAATACCGTACTGCCCGCCTGACAGGTGCTACCGCTTAAATTTGAACAATTTGCCTCTGTATATTTAAATTCTTCCGGGCAAGTAGCATCTACACAAGCAGTTTCTGAACAAGATCCTGCCGGAGATGTTTTTCCATCATCACATTTGCTTTGAACACTTGCTCCGGCTTCGCAATAATATCCTGCCTCACATTGTGTGGCATCACCTGCCCCAGAGTTGCCATAGTAACCGCATTTTACCGTGCAAGCACTAACATTATCTGAACCTGCAGGAGATTCTTTTCCTACAGGACATTTTTGCTGAGATGTTGCTCCGGGTTCACAATAATAGTTTTCATCACATTTTATGCAAGTGTTGTTTTCAGAATTGTAATAATATCCGTTATTACATGTACAAGAACCGCATGTTCCAGCCGAAGATGTGGAATTTTCCGGACAAGTGCTACAAGATGAAGCTCCTGTTGTTGGAGTATATTTGCCTGCAGGACACTGTTCTGGTGAAGAACTGCCTCCTGAACACTCTGAACCACAAGTACAAGCGTTTGTATTTGTGCTCATACATGTCTGGCCCGCAATATTACCTTTTGTGGTGCCGTATGTGCCGGGATTCCAACCGGTTAAAGAATATCCGTTAGGGCATGTGCATGAACTATAAGATTTTGAAGCACCAGATTGACACTCTTCTCCTCCCAAGTCTGCTCCATCTGTGCAATTTGATGAATTATATTTAAATATGCTTGCATCACAGGCGGATTCTATACACTGCTCAGCTGATGTTGAACCGGCATACTGGGTTGTATATCCCGGAGGACATGATTCACAATCTGCCTCTGTTCCGGTAGTTGAACCTATATATGTTTTATATGTACCAATCGGGCATGCTGTGGCAGGACCACTACCGCAAGTGCCATAATAACCTGCATTTGGACAACATCCATCTTCAGATGTTGCTCCTACTCCTTCTGTGGTTTTTCCGGTAGAACATGAAGGCAATGACGCACAATTGTTTGCTCCTTCACAAAAGTTACCTTGCGGGCAAACTTCTGTGCTTCGGCTATTTGTATCTACACAATAACCTGCCCGTGATTTACAATCGTTGATAGATGTTGCACCTTTGACAGAGGTAGAATTTTCAGGACAATCATCACATTCTGTGCAAGAGCCTGATGTGCAGTTTGCTCCGTATGAATTGGCCGGACAAATACATCCACCTATGGCGGTTGTTCCTGTTGATGCGGTTATTCTGCCATTAGGACAGGCATTTTGAACTGTACATGAACCTGATTTTGGACAATATGTATTCAGGCCACAGGCTTCACAATCTGAAGCTTCATTGCGTCCGGATGCGTCAGTTGAATATGAACCGGCAGTACATGATGTTTGAGATGTTGCCCCTGCCGTGCTGTAACATCCAACAGATGTTGCAATACATTGTGTGCCATCGCTATAATATCCGGCATTACATGTAAAATTAGAGTTTCCTGTGCCGGAACATGTGGCGTTGGCAGGACAATCTTGCATTTGAGCTGTTCCTCCGGTGCAATACTTGCCATCTTCACATGGACGACATTCTTTACAAAAATCTGTGTTGTTTACCGGTCTGGTTGTGGTATATAGGTATTGACCTGCAGGACAACTGGTGACATCGCTCGGGCATGTTGCGCAACAGGAGTAATAATCTGTTCCGTCACTGGTACAAACACTTCCACACAATGAAGTGCAGTTTTCTGACGTAAATATATATTCTGAACCGCATGTTGCAGAAAAACAGTCACCTTCATCATCTGAACCTCTGTTACTGGTATATCCTTCTTGGCATGGAAGCTGTGAGGTTGAGCCTTGTGGACAATAATTTCCCTCTAAACATTGTGTGCAAACACCATTATTTAATACATATCCGCCTGCGCAGATAAGTGTTTTATCTGTTGGATTACAACTGTATATGCCTGTTCCCGTAGGACATGCCGAACATGAAGTGGCTCCCGTAGTGTTAGAGTATGATCCCGTCGGGCAAGGAAGACATACGTCATTACCAACACTGTTTTTATATGTTCCGGCAGGACATGGTCGGCATGAACCAGACTCTAACGTATAGCCGGCTTTGCATACACAGTTGCCGACAGAACCTGAAGTATCAAACAATGTTGTGCTGTTTTCCGGACATTCTTGTGTTTCCGTACAATGTGGTGCCGTAGATTTTTGAGAACAGTATTTTCCTTCTCCGCAGGGTTGAGAACAGTTTGTTGCTTTTGTTGTTGCAGCATAATATCCCGCATTACATGCTGTTTGTTGTGTGGCACCGGTGGTGGAAACAAAACATCCTACTGACGCATCTATACAACTTGTATTAGCAGTTTCTGTAGGTTGATATGTTCCTGTTTCACATGGAGTGCAAGATGTGATAACTCCGGAATCTACCGTGGCTTTGTGCCCAGCCTTACAACTGTCTATCTTATAATAGGTTAATTTATCTGATTTAATACAACTGCTGTAATTGGCAAGTGATCCGCTTGGAGCCGTTGTTAGTGTATATCCCGTACATGCATTGGCCACACAAACTCCATCTACCAAATTATACCCTGTTTCACAGGCAGATGCCTTACACGTTGTGGCAGAACAAGCAAGTACTCCTTCTCCACAAGGTTTGCAAACGGTAGATCTTTCTTGGTCAGCACAGGTCTTTTCTTCGCATTGGTAGTGAGAATTTCCGCCTTCACAAATCCAACCTTTTTCACATATTGCACAAGATGTAGCATTACCGTCTGTGTTTTTGTATGTTCCCGGTTCACATAATGTACAACTTGTTGGATTTAATGAATCATTTGCGTAGCAACCTGCTGCACAGCTTATCAATTTATATCTTTCTACACTTGGAGATACTGATGAATCTACGCAAGATGTATATTGAGATACACAACTGTCCGGAGCTGTGGTTACCTCATATGTACAAGTTTTTTCACATTGTCCGGTTAATGAATTCCACTCATAACCTGCATTACATGCACACGCAGTATAATATCCTCCGCAAGATGTACCAGAACCACCGGACACATTACCTGTTGCTTCACATTTAAATCTGTATGATAAATCACAACATGTTTTGCATGAAGATGCACATTTTTCAGGATATGTATAATACTCAGCACAACCATATGCGCAGTTTGAACCGCCACAAACACAATCTGTGCCGTATCTGCCGTCTGAATCTACACAGATATTACCGGCTAAAGTTCCGGGGCATACATTGGCGGCCATCATATTGGTGGGATCAGGATAAATGAACTGTCTTAAATCGCACTTACATTCGCTCGATTGTGTGCATCTGCTATCAGGATCTTTACCCGGATTTTCAGGATCTGAACTAATGTTGTTACCGCCTAAATAACATAAATTTCCTGTCGGACATGCAATTTTTATACCCGCCGAACAATAACTGTTTATACCACAAGCCAGACATTCTGATTGATCTGATTTTGGATATGTTCCATCTTCACAGGCAGTGCATCCTGTTGAATCTGTATTAGCAACCTGACCTTCCGGACATCTTTGACATTCGGTATTCTTTTCTGCACTTGAATATGTCCCCCTAGCACATGATGTACAGTTTTCTGCACCGGAATATGGGCTTTTTGTACTCTTACCGGGACCACAATTTGTACAAGTAACATTTTGTGTGCCTGTTGAATATGTTCCTGCCTCACAAGGAAGACATGTTTGTGCTCCAGAATTAACTCCTCCTGTGCTGCTGCCTTTTCCGCAATCTTTGCAAAATGTATTGGCTTCTGCATCTGAATATGTACCTGCAGAACATACATTACATGTGGTGGCTGCTTTTGCGTCTGTTCCCGTGGCTTTTCCTCTGCCACAAGGAGTGCACAATGCATTAGCTTCTTGGGTTGAATAATATCCAGGTTCACATTCTTGACAGTCATTTGCACCATCTCTGTTTAAACCTGTGGCAGAACCGGCTCCACATTTGGTACAAGATACGTTAGCTTCTTGAGTTGAATATGTGCCTTTTGGACAAAGTGAACAATTGCTTGCTCCTGTTCCGGCAACATTTGTAGCAGATCCAGGCCCGCATTTTTGACATTTTGTTTGTTGAACACTATCTGTGTATGAACCTTCCGGACAAGGAGTGTGCGTTGTTGAGTTTGCCGGACAATAGCTTCCAATAGGACAAACAATCGGTTCTTTAGAGTTTGTAGGACAATAATATCCGTTTGGACATCCTTTGGGTTCAGAAGAACCTGCCGGACAGTATTTACCTTCAGGACAATCTAATGGAACAGATGTTGCACTATTTGGACAGTATTTACCTTCAGGACATTTAATGCAAGCCTTGGCACCTTCTTGAGAATATGTTCCTGCCGGACAAGCTTGCGGGGTTGTGCAACCTCTTTTTTTGGTGCAATCTTCGTTTTCACATTCAAATGCGCAGAAATACCCTGCCGGACATTTAATAGCGCAATCAGAACCATCGGCTGAACAATTCATGCCGCCGGGCAGTCCTTTTAAACCGTCTTTTGTGCAGCAATATCCTTCCGGACATCTGGTTTGAGCCGCCATTCCGCTAGAAGCACAATAGTTTCCTGCCTTACATGTTGAACAGTATGCGTTACCAGAATTTGGAGAATACGTTCCCGGTTCACAAGGAATTGGATTTTGGCTACCCGCCGGGCATCTGTTTCCTTCCGGACAAGGAATGTCATTACAATCATCTGTTACATATTGGCAGTAATAACCGGCTTTACATGTTCCGGGTTCTTCCATTCCGGTAATCGGACAACATTGAC
This sequence comes from Alphaproteobacteria bacterium, assembly GCA_045590955.1. Lineage (GTDB taxonomy): Bacteria > Pseudomonadota > Alphaproteobacteria > RF32 > CAG-239 > JAZNSB01. The sequence goes on from JAZNSB010000061.1 coordinate 23,692, forward strand.
CGGCCGAACAAGATTTACAAGAAGAACTGCCTATTCCATCTTGGTAGTAACCTTTATCGCATTTGCGTAAACAACCACCTTCGCAAGAGTGTCCCTTAATACACTCAACACATTCGGTGTTGTCCGTGTTTGGATAGCTTCCGGGCTCACAAGTTACGCATTTGCCTTCTGTTTGGGCATTTGAATATTCACAAGAACCGCATCTGGTACATTGATCTGCAGAACACAATCCGGCTCCAACGCCTTCTGAACCGTAAGGACAATTTGAGGGGGTATCTGAAGCTTCGGGGCAGAATTTGCCTTCAGGACAAGTTTGACAGCTGGTTACACCCTCTCCAAGGTTAGATACTGAGCTTTTATATGTGCCACATGGACATTTAACACACCCGTTGGCCGTCCAATAATATCCGGGAGCACACTTACAAACTTCATAATATTCTTGATAACTCTCATCTCTTACAGAGAAAATTGAGGTTCCGCCTGAATCTTTACATGTAGTAACAATTCCTTCCGTAACACCGCCGCTATATCCTTCTCCGGTACATTTTGATACAAAAATTTTTTTGTTAACATTGCAATGCTTATAATAATTTGGGTTTTTAGGACATCTGCCCTCTAAAACGTGCGTGCATGAATTACAATCATTAACTGTCAGAGTATAGCCCATTGAAGAACAGCTTTTTCTATCATAATCAGGCACCCAATGACCAGAGCCGGAACCGCTTGGCGGAGTGACAATTTTGATATCAAAGTGCATATCATCATCAGAGAGCAGTTTTACTCTTGCGTATTGAGGAAAGTTGGCATTTTCATTGAGTTTTTGTTCTGCAGCCGCAGTAATATCGTGATTTTTGATGCTGTATAAAGATGCATATACCGTAGAAACACTACAAATTAAACCCAAAACAAGCAAAAAAATATATTTTTTCATGTTACTTTCCTTTAGAAAACAAGCACATATAACGAGTGCGAGAAAACACTTCTCCCATTGTTTTGATTATAAATAGATTTTATTTTTATTGCAAGTGAATTTTATGTTAAATTTTTGCTAAAACATTAAAGATTCATTAACTTTTATCTTTGGCAACCGATTCTTTTATGAAGCCTGCAGACTGAGTTTTGTAAAGCTTATAATAAACACCTTTTTTACGTAAAAGTTCTTCATTTGATCCCTGCTCAATAATTTTTCCATTGTCTATTACAACTATTCTATCCATTTGATTTAACGTTGAAAGCCTATGAGCAATAGCAATAACTGTTTTACCCTTCATCAAAGATTTGATAGATCTTTGAATATATTGCTCACTTTGTGTGTCCAGTGCAGAAGTTGCTTCATCCAAAATTAATATAGGAGCATCTTTCAAAATTACTCTGGCAATAGATATTCTTTGTCGCTCCCCACCGGAAAGCATTACCCCTCTTTCTCCCACCTTACTTTGATATCCGTGTGGCGTTTTCATAATAAAGTTATGACAATAGGCTTTCTTGGAAGCTTCAATTACCTGCTCATCCGTAGCCTTAAACTTGCCATAACGGATGTTTTCCATAATTGTGCGGTTAAACAAACTGCAATCCTGCGGAACTACCGCAATATGTTTTCTTAGGCTGTTTTGCGTAACTCTACTGATGTCTTGCCCATTAATTAATATGTTTCCGTGTTGTAGATCATAATATCTGCACAAAAGCTTTATCAAAGTTGACTTTCCACTACCGGAACATCCGACAATACCCACCTTTTCTCCGGCAGATACATGTAAATTAAAGTCTTCAAACAACCTTATATTGTCAGAATATGAATAATACATATTCTTAAACTCTATGTCCGCCGTTTTAATTTTAAGTTCTTTTGCGTGTTCATGATCTTTTACTTCTATGGGGGCCGATAACAAATCAAGACCATCTTTTATGCTACCGTATATATTGGCAAAGTTTGACGCCATGAAACCAATGTTTCTTTGAGCATTTACAAAAATACTGATTGCAGAAAATACAAACACCAAATCTGCAACACTTAGTGATGATTTGTACCAAAAATACAAGGTCATTGCCATAAAAGACAAGTCCATTATATCAAAAACAAACCTGGACAATGTATCTAACGACAAAAACTTTTTTGCTTCTTGCGAACGGGCCTTTGCATGTTTTTTTAATGTCTTGAAATAATTTAATTTTTCAGAAAAATAGCGAGAAAAACTTTTTACCAAATCGGCATTGGCAATACTATCCACCAAAAAACCTTGGGATTCTGAACCTGTTTTGGCCCTGTATTGGGCATATACTGACAATTTACTCTTTAACCATATTGTTAAAGCCATAAAAATCAAAGCCATAACCAAAAAAGAAACACCCAAATATACATCTACATATGCAACAAAGCACAAGCTGGTAATAGTAGCAACTGCCGGCTCTAAAATACCGAAAAAACAATGCATATAAAAACTTTCAAGCTTTCCGCAAATTTCCTTTACCTTTGCAGATATATTTCCCGGCATCTCTTGTGCAAAAAACCGGCTGGAATGCTTATGGGTAATGCAAAATAAGTCTTGTGACACTTTGAGCGTATAAAACGGAATAAGTTTTACTTCGGCAATGTAACGACGTAAAAAAGTATATGCCGCAAGCACGGGAATGCACAAAGCATAAAAACCAAAGTATTTTAATATATTATGAAAATTTGGTTGCGCAAAATCAAACTTTGTTACCGCTTCTACAACCTTAGCCACAGCCCAACGTTGAATATTATCAAATACACGTCCGAATATAAGCAAACCGAACAAGGCAATAAAAAGCCATTTCATCTGCTTTGCGTAATGATATAAAAACTTCCATACATTGTTTGTAATCATTAAATGGATACTTTCTTGCGTTTCTTTAAAGTATTAAGTTTTTTACTGATTACAGATGTATCGCCGATTGCTTTATTTAAGCGCTCAAACATTCTTTCTGTTTCTTTTTCCAAATATGCCTGCTCTATTTGGTTATTAAGCTCTGTTTGTTGTTCTTCTGTGCCATTGTTTCGGATATTTTCCATTTCTTCTATGATTGTTTCAACATAAAGTTGCTCATTTTCAGATTTTCTTTTGATAAAGTAAGGCATTTCATAAGCAAGCTGTCTGGCATTGGCATATGCTTCTTTGCTATTTGCACATTCGTTATATTTTTCTCTGAGCAATCTGAACGCAATTTCAAGCTCTTCTTCATTATCCACCACAATAAAAGGTATGGGATCTGCAAAACCGCTGGCAGCAATAACCTTAAGATATTCTAAAATATGGTAAAAGAAACCGTTTACATTATACACAATAAACGGTTTGGTTTTCAAAAAACCGTCTTGCATGGCAACGCAATCATATGATAACTCATCTAAAGTTCCAACACCACCCGGAGCAAAAACCACCAAATCTGCCTCTAAAAGCTGAATTTTTCTGTCTTCTAACGTGGTTGTTAAAACTACTTTTGAAATTTGTTTTAATATGTCATTTTTTTCATATAACTCATAGTATTGGGGGGTGGTAATACCAACAATGGGGCCTTCTTCTTTGTAGTATTTATCTTTTTTGGCTTCCCAATTTTCTAAAACGCCCTTGGCAACCGCACCCATAATGCCAACGTCTGACAAACCATAATCAAGTCTGAACCCCATTTTTGCAATTGTTTTTCCCAACGTATATGCTGCTTGTTCATATATTGGGTCTTTGCCTGATCTGGAACCTCCGGATACGCAAACTCTCATGTTGTTTTTTCTGTTGCTTGACGGCATTATTCTTCCTTTCTTAATCCGTAATTTTCATGAAATTGCTCTTCAAATTCGGCAAATTTGCCTGCATCTATGGCTTCTCTTATTTCTTTGGTAAGCCTTTGGTAATAAGCAATGTTGTGCCATGTTAACAACATAACTGCTAAAATTTCGTTACATTTTTGCAAATGGTGTAAATATGCTCTGGTATAATTTTTGCAAAGCGGACAATCACAACCTTCTTCCAAAGGTCTGTCATCTTCTCTGTATTTGGCATTTCTAATGTTTATAGCTCCATATCTGGTAAATGCCTGTGAAGTTCTGCCTGCTCTGGTGGGGATAACGCAATCAAACATATCAACCCCTCTTTTTACTCCACCTACAATGTCATCCGGATATCCGACCCCCATTAAATAACGAGGTTTTTCTTCAGGCAACATGTCTGTGGCATAATCTAAGACTTCAAACATGGCTTTTTGACCTTCTCCAACGGCAAGACCGCCCAAAGCATAACCATCAAAGCCTATTTCTTTGAGTTTTTGTGCAGAATACTCTCTTAAATCTTTAAAACATCCGCCTTGTTGAATACCAAAAAGTCCGTATCCGGGCCTATCCACAAAGGCATCTTTGCTTCTTTTGGCCCAGCGCATGGATAGTTCTGTGCTTTTTCTAACCTCATCATGTGTTGCGGGTAACTTAATACATTGGTCAAAACACATGGTAATGTCAGAATCAAGCTTGTGTTGTATGTCCATAGAAACTTCAGGAGAAAGAAAGAACTCTTTGCCATCTATATGAGATTTAAATTTTACCCCTTCCTCATTGATTTTGCGCAAACCTTCTAAGCTCATAACCTGAAAGCCACCGGAATCTGTTAGAATTGGTTTGTGCCAATTCATAAATTTGTGCAAACCACCCATTTTTGCCACCAAATCCGCACCAGGGCGCAACATTAGGTGATATGTGTTGCCCAAAATAATTTGTGCACCTGTTGCCTCCACAGATTCAGGCATCATTGCCTTTACGGTTCCGCATGTGCCAACCGGCATAAAAACAGGGGTTTGAATATCTCCGTGGGCCGTATGTAAAACACCCCTTCTGGCTTTGCCGTCTTTCTTTTTTAATTCAAATTTTAAGCTCATTTTTCTACTCTTCTGTCTGATGTGTGTCTATAGAATATCCGGAACCTCTTACTGTTCTGATATAATCTGCACCATGTTCATTTAAAACTCTTCTAAGGCGTCTAATGTGAACATCTACTGTTCTGGATTCAACAAATATATTGTCTCCCCATATGGTTTTTAATAAATAATCTCTAGCAAAAACTTTGCATGGATTTTCCATCATTATTTTAAGCAATCTGAACTCGGTTGGACCAAGATGAATATAATTGCCATTTCTAAAGACTTTTTTTTCTATTAAATCCATGTGTATATCTTCAAAATCTAAAGATGTTTGTTCATTTGGCTGTGGAGCTCTTCTGAGTTGGCTTTTTACTCTGGCCATAAGCTCCGGAACAGAAAACGGCTTGGTTACATAATCGTCCGCACCACTGTTTAAGCCTTTTATTTTGTCTTCTTCTTCGCCTTTTGCTGTGAGCATAATAACCGGAATTTGCTTAATTTCCGGATTATTTCTGATTAATTTACAAATTTCTACACCGCTTAATTGTGGCAACATCCAATCAAGCAAAACAGCCGACGGAGAATTTTTGAGTATGCATTCAATAACTTTGTTTCCCTTGTCTTCTATAATTACATTATATCCTTCTTTTTCTAAATTATACTTAAGCAAAAGAGCCAAAGCCTCTTCATCTTCAACAACAAGTATTTTAGTCTTTTTCATTACCATCTCCTTTTAACATCCGTATTGCCTGTGCATAATCTTTGTGTGTAAAAACGTAATTTCCGGCAACCAAAACATCTGCCCCGGCAGAAATACACAAAGCAGAGGTTTGATCATTTATACCCCCGTCAACTTCAATTTCATAATTAAAGTTAAACGCTTGTTTTTGTGCGCAAAGCCATGTAATCTTTTCTAAAGCTTGGGGCATAAATTTTTGTCCGCCAAATCCCGGTTCAACGCTCATTACCAAAACCAAATCAAGGTCTGCTAAATATGGAGCAAGAACTTCAGGTTTTGTATTTGGCTTAATTGATACTCCTACTTTTATTCCAAAAGATTTAATGCTTTGTATAACTTCAGCCAAATTGGGGCAAGCCTCATAATGAACAGTCAGAATATCTGCGCCGGATTTTGCAAACCAGTCTATCATTTTGTAAGGCTCGTTTACCATTAAATGTACATCTAGAGGCACTGTTGAAAATTCTTTTATTTTTGATGTTATCATAGGGCCAAACGTTAAATTTGGAACAAAGTGTCCGTCCATTACATCAACATGAATATAATCTGCTCCGCTTTGGCAAATATCTTTAATTTCTTGTGACAACCGGCCAAAATCTGCAGATAACACACTAGGGGCTATTTTTACCATCTTTCCTCCTTATACATATAAGGTATTACAGCTTTTTTTATTTGCCAAGCTTGTTTTTTGTTTTTTGAAAATTATCTATTCAAACACATCAATTTTTTGGGAGATATAAAATGGGAGAAACAGCACAAAAAATTTCTAAAGTTGACAAAAATGGACTTTTGGAACTATTAAATACCGCATTTGCGGAAGAATGGTTGGCATATTATCAGTATTGGATTGGAGCACAGGTTGCAACCGGCCCGATGAGAATTACAATAATAGGCGAATTTTTAGAACATGCTAATGAAGAATTGGAACATGCAAAAAAACTGTCTAACCGAATTTTACAACTGGGAGGAACACCCATAATTAATCCGTTAGAGTGGGAAAAAAAGGCAAAATGTAAATATGAAGAACCATCTGATTCTTTTGTGCTAACCCTGATTGAACAAAACTTACAGGCAGAACGGTGTGCCATTGCAAGATATCAGCAAATATGTGATATGTGCCATGGAAAAGATTATGAAACATTTAAATTATCAGAAGAAATTTTGCACGAAGAAATTGATCATGAACAAGAAATGGAAGACTTTTTGCAAGATTTTCAAGTAGCCTTAAAAAGAATGGAAAATAAGTAATTTTTTTTCTTTTAGATTCAATACGCTATCATTAAACCACCTTTTTTAGCTCAAAAAGGTGGTTTAATTTTATTGACTCTTTGTAAAAAATGGACAAAATAAATGTATTGGCGACTCGCCTTTAACAATTTCCTTTAGCGGAATTGCTCTATTAAGTTTAAACTTTAATGGATAATTTGATGATCAACAACGTTTTGCTAAAGGTTTTTAAGTCTGCTACAGACTTAAAAGAAAACCGCACTCAACCGAGTGCGGTTTTTTATTTATGATTTTCTGATTCTGGAATATGCTATAAGCTTAAATTTATCATAGTCTTTCGGGTCACAAACAATATGCAAATCTCTGACTTTGAATTTTTCATTAAAGGTTTTGATATTAAATTCATCAAGATTTTCTCTGTCTGAATAGCTAATTATCTCATATCCCAAATGTTTTAACATTGGCCATGCTCCGGCAATATCCCACAAATATGAACCAAAATAATAAGCTTTTGTCCTATTGGTAATTACATAAAACAGATGAACTGCCGTTGAATAGAAGTTTAACATTGCTTCATATTTTGGATTATATGCTTCATTTATTTTTACAAAACGAGGATTGCTGAATATAACCGCAAGATCGCAACATTTTTTAGTTGTAATGATTTGATCTGATTCTTCCGGAAAACCAACAGCTTGCTTCCAATGCACGTCTTCTCCGTCAAAATACAAAATTTCTTTATAAACCGGCAAATAGATTGCACCCAAAAAAGGTTTGCCATTTTTAATTACTCCGATAGAAACCGCAAATTCCGGTGTTTTCATAGCATACGGACGTTTTTCTCCTAAGGGTTGGATTACAAAAAGATATTGGTGCTTGGTGGCAATGGAAAATTCTTCTTCCGTTAATTTTGAACTGCTGATTTCACTTATAATATTATAATCAAAATCTCCAAAATTTTCTTCTATAAACTTCTTAAAGCGCTTATAAATTTCTTGTTCAAGTGTCAGAACCGGACTTTGAGTGTCTTGCCTGTATGAGGGAGCATATAAATCTAGTTTTCTTTGTTCGTGTCTGGTGTCATCTCCAACTTCTCTGATAAATTGGAGGATTTTTTTTATCATCATTAGAAGTCTCCACATTAAAAATTTGGCTTGATTTTAATTTAAATTATTAAAAATTTTATTAACTGTTGCATAAAGTTAAAAATTAAAATATATTTGATGGCAAATTTAAGGAGATAAAGCAAATGATTGAAAATAAGCGTGTATTGACAGGCGTTAAGCCAACCGGAGATATTCATATAGGAAATTTATATGGTGCCATTTTGCCGGCTATTAAAACAAGCTTGCAAACCAATCAACATATTATGTTTATTGCCGATTATCATGCTATAAATGCCTTAAAAGATGCCCAAAAATTAAAACAGGCCGTAAAAGAAATTGCCTGCATATATTTGGCTGCAGGATTAGATGCAAATAAATCTATTTTCTACAGACAATCTGATATTCCTGAACTTTTTGAATTGAGTGTTATATTAAACGCTTTTACTCCAAAAGGATTTATGAACAAATCTCATGCATATAAAGCTCAAGTGGATAAAAATCTGGCAAAAAATTTGCCAAATGATGACGGTATTAATATGGGGCTTTATACTTATCCGGTCTTGATGGCATCAGATATCTTAGCTTTTGACACTCAATTGGTTCCTGTTGGCAAAGATCAGATACAACATGTGGAAATTGCCAGAGATATTGCCGGTGCCATAAACGCTTTTTATAATGAAGATATTTTGACTTTACCGGAATATATTTGTGAGGAAAGAGCTGCAACTGTGATAGGAACAGACGGCAGAAAGATGAGCAAATCTTATAATAATGTTATTCCTTTGTGCGCAACAGATGCCGAAATTAAAAAAGCCGTATTTTCCATAGTAACAGATTCAAGACCAATGGAAGAACCTAAAGATCCGGAAGAAATTTTGGTGTATCAGATATTTAAAGCAATAGCAAAAGAAGACAGGCGCCAAGAAATGGAGCAAGGCCTAAGACAAGGAAAGTTGGGATACGGGCATATCAAAAATATGTTGCTTGATGAAATTTTGTCCCAAACAAAAGATTTAAGAGAAAAGTTTGCTTACTATATGGCAAATTATAATGAAGTAGAAGACTTGCTAGCAAAAGGCGCGCAAAAAGCACGCCCTTTGGCTCAAAAAACACTTGCAAGACTTAAAAATCGTGTGCTTGGTTAGACTATTTTGCAACAAAAATCACGTCTTGTGACGGTGTTTGCAAAATCAGATTGTTGTTTTCTGTCTTAAAGCTAACAACATCTCCCAAAGTTTTCAAATAACTTTGTTCTGCGTTCATTTCTTCAATCGGAGCAGCCATCATGGTTGAACCTATGGTAGAAAGTTGGAGCTTATTGCCATCAACTTTATATGTTCCAAAATATCTGTTTACCTGTGCCATTCCATAAAAACGATTTTCTTCTTTGGAAAAAGTGATACTTACCACCGGATTGGCCTCTAAAACAAACTCTTGTCCCAAAGGTAGTTTACTCTTTCCGTAACAAGCAGATAAAACAAATAAACAGATTGTTGCAAAAATATATATACTTTTTTTCATGTTCCCTCCTAATAAAAAAAAATAAGCATTAAAGCAAAAAAATCAAGAACAAAAATTGTTTTAATTTTATAAAAACAATGATATAATAAAGCATCAAAAGGAAAATAACCTATGAAACTATATCACTATATATCCAAACCTAATACTGCTTTAGAAGAAGGAATTTTATCTTTTGCAAACAATCCCCATGCTGATTTAAGATATTATTTTAAACGTTCAAATGAAACAACTCACGAAGGAATTGTAAAATGGATGGAAAGTTGTTTTGAAGGCAGAAGTCGTGCTATTAGAGGTTTTTCAGAACCAATTCAATGGACAGATAAAAGTGTCAATATGTTCAAACCTTTTATAGAAAATGCTGATTTATTTTCAATAGATTTAGGGTCTTTGGATAAAGATGGTTTAATTGAAGCTGTTTATGTCAGCCCCGCAATGCATCCAGATAAGGATAAAGATTTGCTTCAAGGTGTGGATGAGAGATTGGTTAAATTGTCTTCTATTAATGATATTGACACATCTCCGGTTGATTGGTCTGTGTGTGATGAAAAATTAGGCTTACGCTTTTCTGTTGTGCCATATTATTTGATTGTAATTAAAGGTGGCATTATACCTCCACAATACATAAAAAAAGAGAATTAATATTACAGTATTTATTTTTTTATAAAATTATGATATAGTAGCAATAATAATGTTTATGCTGATGGAAAATAAAAATGACCAATAAGACAGAAAAAACAGTTATAAGTGTTGATGATCTTGAATACCTACTTGCGTATGCTAGCGTATTCATTGATGATGATGTACTTGTTTTTGAAGCAAAATATGAAAGTGATAAAGATAAAATTGATAAAATAATTCAAAAAAATAATCTTACCAATCTTTCTCCAGACCAGTTCCAGAAAATTGCTAATCCAACAGCACGTATTGTTCACGCCAATAAAAAGATTAGAGAAAATAAAGTTAATAACTTTAAAAATATGACAACAGAAGAAATTGCAAAACTATCATTAGAAGAAAAAGTTGATTATCTTGATGCTATTTTTCATATTGGTGTATCAAAAGAGACGATAGATAATATTTGCACAGAAAATAAAAAACAATTAAAAGCACTATTATATAATATTCAATATCCTAAAGAGTTTTTCGAAGCAGAAAAGCCACAGGCAAAACGATTTATTTCACTTGTTTCTAATAATCATCGGATAACAGATAATATGAAAAATTGGCAAAATATAAGTTTAGAGGAAAAAAAGGCTACAATAAAAGAAACTGCTGAGGTAATAAAATATGTATATGGTAGTTCTTTGAATATAGATTTTTTCACTCCTGAAGAATATAGAAAAAGAAATAATCTTGATGAAAATGCCCATGTTTATGCTTCATTTTATTCTGAAGGAAAAATATTTTTCAACACTGAACGTTTAGATAGCGACAATTTTGTGGGCGTATCAGTATTATTTCATGAGTTTATGCACCAACGGCAACATGAGTGTGGTTTTAATAATCCATCAATTAATAAATTATTTGCCCTTTCAGGAATGCTATATAATACATGTGAATATGAAAAAAGAAATGTTGCAACAACATCAACAGAATTTGGAGATTTTTATTCGTTAATGCCAGATGAAGTTCATGCTTTTGCTATGCAAAAGTATGTTGAAGATGGAATTATAGAAAAAACAGGAATAGAAAAAACAAAAGAAAATACATCTGGCTTAATTAAACAAGTGCATGACAAATCCTTTATAATGGCATCCATATTAAAATCTCGTTCAAATTAATAAATGTGATTTATACGGAGATAACTAAAATGGTATTATCAATTCAAGAGGCTGAAGATATTATTGCCGAAGTAAAGGCAAGAGATACTGCCATTGGTAGAGATATATTGCGCTGGTAATTATTCGGTAGTTGAGATATAAAAAAAGCCATTAGAATATTTTATTCTAATGACTTTTCATTATTAATTAAAACACAATATCTATCTCTTCATTCCAACAGTTTTAATATATTCTTGTTGTACCATTTTAGCTTGTGCAAGTGTAGATACCTTTCCGCCCTTAACAGATGTATAATCTTTAGGTTCATTCGTGATTCTTACATTATTAGGGTCTCCATTTGCAGGAACAATCAATAATGCTCCATCAACAGTAGCTTCTTGGTTTCCTCTTTCAGAAAGATTATAAACTGTTCCTTTAGGAATTACAACACCATAACATACTTCATCTTTATTTCTTGTATATAATCCAATTCTTTTTTTAGGATTTTCAGCTGTTAAAGAACTCTCCATATATGCTTTATCAGAGCAATACATATCATTAAATCCTTTTTCTTTTAACGAAGATAAGAATGCTACAACCTCTTTTTTATCCATATCTGTAATAGGTTTTCCCGTTTTAGCTTCAAACTCTTTAATATCATCATTTAATGTTTTTATTTGTTCAGATGATAATCCATTAAACAATAATATATCATTTCCATCACCTTTTAATCTTTGAGCGCCCCATTCTGTCCCAGCATCTTTAGGATTGATAAAATCAACAGGTTCATTTAATTTATCAAGAGGCACTACAAAACGAGATGTTCCCGATACTACTTGAGTTCCAAAACCTTTTACTGTGCTAATATCAGCCATTGTTATTTCAGCCATAGTGTTTCTCCTAAAATATTGTGTTAAACCGAACATTTAAATCCAATGCCTATATTTATTATGCCATATTTTTGTCTAATATGCAATAACAAAATAAAAACAAGGACTTTCTGATGTGAAGCCAGTTTATCTCATGATTCCTTAAAATATTGTGAAAATCTGTTCCTTTTTTTTCAATGATATAAATGCCTATTAAACTCATCTTTTTAATAAATAAAATTAAAAGGATAGGTTATGATTTATGCGTATATTAGAGTTTCAACAGATAAACAACATCAAGAAAATCAGAAATATGAGATAGAACAATTTACAAAAACAAACAATCTCAATATAGATAAATGGATTGAAGAAACAATTTCATCAAAAAAGCCATTAGATGAACGAAAATTAGGTAAATTGATTAAGAAATTAAAAGCTGATGACATACTAATCACAAGTGAAATAAGTCGTATCGGTCGCAATTTATTACAAATTATGTCTGTATTACACCATTGTATGAATATTGGTTGTCAAGTATGGACTATAAAAGATAATTACCGATTAGGAAGTGATATACAATCAAAAGTATTAGCATTTGCTTTTGGATTATCGGCAGAAATAGAACGCAACTTAATTTCTCAACGCACAAAACAATGTTTGGCACGATTAAGAGCCGAAAATAAACACATCGGAAGACCAAAGGGTAGAAAAAATACAATTACGAAATTAACAGGTAAAGAAGAACTGATAGAAAATTTATTAGCACAGAATGTCAAAAAAACAAAAATAGCAGAAATGTTAAAGGTTGATTATACAACACTTTATAAGTATTTTAAACAAAAGGCGGAATAAATCCGCCATTTGTAATTACAATCCAAAATTTTCTTTATATCGGTAATAAGTTGGTTTAGTGATTCCATATTTTTTAAGAATTTCACATACACGCACCTTATTTTTTATATCAGCTTTTAATTCTTCTTGTTGTGAAAGAGATATTTTCTTGCATCTTTCTTTGCTATAAACACCTTTTAAGCTGATAAATCTACAATTGTCCCGACGGCAACTTCATAAGTAATAAAAACCCCTAAGTAATTAACTTAGGGGTTTTTAACAAAACAGGGACCAGATATGATTAAAAGAGCTGGCAGCGACCTACTCTCCCGTGCCTTAAGACAAAGTACCATTGGCGTGTTTTCGTTTAACGTCCGAGTTCGGAATGGGATCGGGTTGGACCAAAAAGCTATAACCACCAACTCATTTAATCACATCTGGATTAGAAAGCTCAAAGATATTAACTTATTTATACGTTAAGTAATCAAGCCAATCAGACTATTAGTATCAGTTAGCTAAACGCATTACTGCGCTTACACACCTGACCTATCAACGTGATGGTCTATCACGGTCTTAATGGGGATACCTTGTTTTGAGGTGGGTTTCCCGCTTAGATGCATTCAGCGGTTATCCCGTCCACACTTAGCTACCCAGCGTTGCTCTTGGCAGAACAACTGGTACACCAGAGGTATGTTCATCCCGGTCCTCTCGTACTAAGGACAAATCCTCTCAAGTATCCTACACCCACGGCAGATAGGGACCGAACTGTCTCACGACGTTCTAAACCCAGCTCGCGTACCACTTTAATCGGCGAACAGCCGAACCCTTGGGACCTTCTCCAGCCCCAGGATGTGATGAGCCGACATCGAGGTGCCAAACTCCGCCGTCGATGTGAACTCTTGGGCGGAATCAGCCTGTTATCCCCGGCGTACCTTTTATCCGTTGAGCGATGGCCCTTCCACTCGGGACCACCGGATCACTATGACCTACTTTCGTATCTGCTCGAAATGTCTCTCTCGCAGTCA
>JAZNSB010000062.1:0-7581 GCA_045590955.1 Alphaproteobacteria bacterium
CAAAAATGGTATTAAAAACCATTCACGGAATTCACAGACCTGCCATTGTCAGCATCATGCCTCACAAAAAAGGCCAATACATTATGTTGGATTTGGGTGCAAACACAGAATGCACAGCTGTAAACCTTGCGGAATTTGCTCTTATGGGAAATGTTGTTGCTAAAAACACATTAGACATTGAAAAACCTAGAGTTGCATTGCTCAACATTGGTGCGGAAGAGCAAAAAGGTAAAGAAGAGATTAAAGAAGCTGCAAATTTAATTAAAAATTCCAGATTAGACATTGAATTTACAGGATTTATTGAACCGCATGAAATGCACAAAGGCAACGTTGATGTTGTTGTTTCAGATGGTTTTACCGGCAATATAGCGTTAAAAACTCTTGAAGGAACAGCAAAGTTCATAAGCTCCTTGCTCAAGGATTCGTTTAAATCATCTTTAATTGCAAAATTAGGATTACCATTGGTTTATCCCGCATTAAGGAGTCTTAAAAAAAGAATGGATCCCAGATTATATAACGGTGCAATGTTCGTTGGCTTAAACGGTATTTCCGTAAAAAGTCACGGAGGCACAGATGAGCTTGGCTTTTCTGTTGCTGTAGGCAATGCAATAAAGCTTGCCAGACAAGACTTCGTATCAACAATCAAAAGAGAACTTGAGCAGGTTGATATTGAAGAACTTACCCAAGACGTTATATATGATTTATATTAAAAAAATTGTTTATGAATGATTTTAGAGCTCTTGCAAAAACAAAAATTGTGCTATACTGCAAGAAAATGATTAATTTGATATAAGGAAAGGAAAAATGAAAACAGTTACTCGTTCTGATATTGCAGAAAAAATTTATCAAGAAGTTGGTCTATCTCACAAAGATTCTAATGAAATTTTAGATTCTGTATTAGCAGAAATTGAAAATAAACTTGCAACCGGAGAAGATGTAAAATTGTCATCTTTTGGCACATTCATGCTTCGTGACAAAAAGGCAAGACTTGGTAGAAACCCAAAAACAGGTGTAGACGCCAAAATTTCTCCAAGAAGAGTAATTTCATTTAAACCTTCTCAAACAATGAGAAATACAATAAATAAGTAAAATGCCTGTAAATAAGTCAAAGTCAGCATTCAGAACTATTGCAGAGGTGGCAGAAGAACTAGAAGTTGCCACACACGTGTTGCGTTTTTGGGAAACTAAATTTCCACAAATTCAACCTATGAAACGTTCCGGAGGCAGAAGATACTATCGTCCCGATGATATTGAATTGTTAAGGCAAATAAAAAATTTTTTGCATGAAAAACGTTTTACAATTGAAGGTCTGCAAAAATTATTCAAAGAGAATGGCACAAAAGGCTTTACCGGAGAAGTAATCATGAAAGATTTTTTTGAGGTAGATGCCACAAAAACTGCAGAGCAAGAACAGCGCCGTTTAATTGTTGATACAATAAATAAATTACAAAACGCAAAGGATGATTTACAAAACGCATTAAATAATTTATAATCTAAGACGACCCCAAAAGGTCGTCTTTTTTAACAACTAAAGCATAATATGAACAAACTTAACAAACATCAGGCAGAAGAGCTTATCTTTCAACAAAAACAGACTTTTTTGCAAAAATTTGATATAAATTGCTGGAAAATGTATGAAAATCATATATTTGGAGTTGCTAATGTCTCTTCAGTTATTGCAGATTTTTTACCAAATTTAGATTCTCAAAGCATTTACGTTTGTGCTCTTTTACATGATTATTGTAAACTGGAAGAAAATAAAAAGCGTTTTCACGGTATTCTTGGGTATGAAAAGTTCATTAATTTAGATGTAGATGTAGCAAAAACCTGTCTGTTACACACATTTCCATATAACAAACTTGGCCCATATCAGTATTATTCTAATATGTTTTTTAATAAGCGAGAAGATTACGAGTTTGTTGCCTCTTATATGCAAAGTCATCCCTTAACAGATGCAGATTTACTTATTCAACTTGCAGATTGCCTGGCAAATAAAAACGGTATTGTAACAATAGAAGACAGAATGGAAGAATATGTGCAACGCAAACACATAACTCCGTCAAAAGAATCATACTTCATTCGCTTAAAAATAAAAGAGTATTTTGAGCAAAAAATTGGTAAAGACATTTACACATTGTTAGGTCTTAAAACCTAAAATCTCTTTCTCCGTTTTTAATCCGTTGCAAATAATCAAATGTCAATTTTTTTACTTTCGGATTTGTAATTTTTTCAATTTCTCTTTCAATCAGTTTAATTGCCGATTTTTTTGTCTCTTCAGAGGCATAATCGGTTAAAAATTCCTGCAAAGTGAGTAGGGCATTTGGGTGGCAACAGTTCAATATCTGCATTTTTTTGCACAAATCCATAAATCTATCGCCGGTTCTTCCCTCTCTGTAACAAGCCGTGCAAAAACTTGGAATATAATCCATCTTTATCAGCCAATTAACAATTTCATCAAGAGTTCTGTTATCGCTCACATCAAATTGTTCGGATTCATGTTCTCTTTGCTCTGTGGTATATCCTCCCACACTTGTTCTGGAAGCCCCGCTGATTTGAGAAATTCCGTATCTTAAAACTTTTTCTCTACATTGTTGAGATTCTCTTGTAGAAATTATCATACCTGTATAAGGCGTAGCAATTCTGACACAGGCAATAATTTTGGCAAAAACATCGTCATCAATGCCATTATCAAAAGCATTTGGATCAATATCGTCTGCTTTTTTAATTCGTGGAAAAGAAATAGTATGTGGGCCAACGCCATATGTTGCTTCCAAGTGTTCTGCATGCATCAAAAGACCGGCAAATTCATATTTATAAGATTCCAAGCCAAACAGCACACCCAAACCAACATCATCAATTCCGCCTTGTATTGCACGATCCATAGCTTCTGTATGATAATTATAATTATGTTTTGGACCTGTAGGGTGAAGAGTTTCATAACTTTGTTTATTATAAGTTTCTTGGAACAAAATATAAGTTCCAATACCTGCATCGGCCAATTTTTTATAGTTTTCAACCGTTGTTGCCGCAATGTTTACATTAACCCTTCTGATTGCGCCGTTTTTATGTTTAATGGAATATATTGTTTTAATAGATTCCAAAATATACTCAATCGGATTATTAACAGGGTCTTCTCCTGCCTCAATAGCCAAACGTTTGTGCCCCATATTCTGCAGAGCAATAACTTCATTTTTAATTTCTTCCTGAGTTAATTTTTTGCGAAGAATATGCTTGTTTTTTATATGATACGGACAATATGTGCAACCGTTTACGCAATAATTTGAAAGATACAGAGGAGCAAATAACACAATTCTGTTTCCATAAAAATCTTTTTTGAACTGCTCTGCCAAGTCAAAAATTTGTTTATTAATATCATCAACCTCAGATGCTAAGAGTAAACTTGCTTCTCTATGAGTTAATCCTTTTCGTAATTTTGCCTTTTCTATCACCTCTAAAAGCATTTGATAATTATTCTTATTTTCTTCTGCAAACTTAATTGTGTCTAAGATTTCATCGGAGATATAAATTCTTCTGCGTTGGTAGATTTAGGATTGTACATATGAGCTCCAAATTTTTATTTTTTTGAGATGATAAACTTTTTAATTTATCAAACAAGCACATAAATAATTTAAAACACAAAAAAATTCATTGAAAAAGTCAAACGATTGATTACAATGCAACAAAAGGAGAAAAATATGCAAAAAACAGCTTTAGTATTAGAAGGAGGAGCCAAAAGGGGAATATATACTGCCGGAGTGCTTGACGTGTTTTTAGAAAACAACATTCACTTTGATTATGTAATTGGCACCTCTGCCGGAGGAGTTCACGGATGCTCATATGTTTCCAAACAAAACGGTAGAAGCATAAGATACAATATAAAATATGGCAAAGATTACCGCTTCATGAGCTTTAAATCATGGTTATTAAGTGGCAATGTTGTAGATACAGCGTTTTGTTATCATGAAATTCCGGAAAAACTTGATCCGTTTGACAACCAAACATTCATGGCTTCAGATACTAATTTTTACGTTGTTGTTTCCAATCTTGAGAGCGGAAAATCAGAATGTTTGCACTGCACAGATATGTTTAAGCAAATAGATTATCTCAGAGCCTCTGCATCCATGCCGTTTGCCTCTCAAATAGTAAACATCAACGGCAAGCCGTATTTAGACGGTGGTATAACCAACAGCATTCCATTAAACTATGCCAAAGAATTTAATGCAGACAAAATTGTTGTAGTTTGCACCAGACAAGAAGGATATCGCAAAAAAACCTTCAAATTAAAATGGCTGGCAAAACTGGTATACGGTAAATATCCTAAATTTATTGAAGCATTGCTTAATCGTTATAAAATGTATAACGCTCAGGTTGAAGGGGTTGAAAATTTAGCAAAGCAAGGCAAAATTATCTTAATAAGACCAAGTAGCTACATTAACATATCTCGCATGGAAAAAGACCTAAACAAAGTCCAGCAGATGTATGAACTGGGACGTAAAGACGGAGTAGAGGCCTTAAATAAAGTTAAGCAGCTTTTTTCTTAAGATTTTTAACAACACCCTTAGCCTTTGTTTTATTTGTAGCTTTAGTTTTTGCTTTGGGGGAAGATTTCTTTTTTTCAGAAGATTTTTTATTTAAACGAGCAGACACCAAGCGCTCAATATCTCTTGCATCATTATCATTCATTGCATACAAAGGAATTGAAAATGCGCCAAATTTGCTGTGCATGCACAATTTTTGCATCAAATTATATTTATATTTTGGCAACTTCACAGTTTCAATTTGCAAAATTTCTTTAGCCCAAGCAAAGTTTTTAAAAGATTTTTTATTTACTTTTTTAATTTGTTGCCAAGCAATCGGATTAGCCCTGTCAATTTTAATTCCTTGTTCAGAAACAACAGCCACCGGTTGCGGGAACAAAAACACATAAACAGAGCAAAACAAAGAAAGCACACACGTTGCTAAAGCAAAGTAATAAATAACCGGATAATCAGGAAAAATTAAAGCTGTAAACAAAGCAGCCAATACCAATAAAGTAAAATTACCCAACAAATATAAGCCCAATTTTTTGCGACTATAATAAAAGACGTTTTTGGTAGTTTTCATGGTTATTTCTCCGTTATTTTCCGTTATATACTTATAGTACCAATATATTATTAAATATTTTTGCTTACAATTATTCTTTAGATTATTTCCACTAAAAAACAATTTTTGTTTATAAATTTTACTTGTTTAAAGGTTAAAAATATGTTAAAATAAGATTATAAAAAATTATTAAGGAGATGATAGATGAAAAGCAAAGAATTTGGACTTATAACATCATCTTTTGGTCACGGATTTATGGAACTTGCGTTTTCCAAAGCATACAATCAAACCCCTGTTGCTTTCAGCGAAAAAACTACAAAAGAAGAATTTGAAAAAGAAGTTGAAGACATTTATTTAAAACTTTCTCCATATGTTAAAAACATGGAAGTTTGCAAATGGGAAGACAGAGAAACCGTATTAAAGCAAGGCATAAGCTATCGTCGAAAACTCCTAAACAAAGAAATACCCTCTGAAATGTGGAAAATATATGCTGAAGATAAGGCGCATTTAAAAAATCACAAAACAGAAGAAACTAAAGCCCAATTTACCACATTAGCTAAAGATCCCAGAAAAAGAGTTTTATTTATTCCTCACAAAGTAATTTCAGATAATATGTGTGGTGTAAGTGCAAAAGACCAAAGCGTCCCATTATCTGCTTTTGAATTTTTAAAGAACAAACCTGAACTGATGTTAGTTTTAGGCCAACACTTTCACAAAATAAATGACTTAAATGCAGTAGAAGACATGCAAAAAGAATTTAACTTATACGTTCCTGGTCAAACAGAAGATCAACATGTATTCGGCATTAGAGGAGTTAATCATACTGAGTATGAAAATATGTATAAAAACATAGATGTTGCTGTAGGAATTGCCGGTACACATACCTGGCAGATGATGGCAACTCATCCGGAAATTCCCCAAATCATTCTATACAACAAAGGTCTTGAGCCTTGGCAAGATATTACAAGAGCAATGCGCAAAACCGGTAGAGTCGTATATGCATTGGGATTTGATGAAAATACCGATTGGGAAAAATTCAGCAAACAGCTTGAATGCTTGTTTAACAAAGTAGAGACTTTAAGCCAAAAACGTGATTTGGAAAAAGCCCATACAAAACACCAAGTTCATTCAATTCAAAGATAAAAATAAACAAAAACCTTTACATTTTTAACAATACTGATATAATCGGGACAAAATAAATTTTTTTGTCCCATTTTATAACTATAGAGTATGAAATTATTTGTAAAAAAGAAATTAGACGGAAAGTTTCATGTGTTTCTGGATGATCCGGAGGTAGAAAACTTCCAGAAAATTGACGAATCTGCAAACTGCAACGAGTTTTGCGACGGTGCATTTGTTGTACTTTATGACCATGAAGCTAAAAACAAAAAACTGTATGGCATCAAAGATGGCATGCTTTTTTGTGTTGTTTTAGATATGTCATCGGCATTACAATTTATAGGCAACAACAAAGAAGCTGTCTGCGCCTTTAGTCGCGGAGAAGAATTCTACACCATGGAGTTTGACGGCGAATGGACTGAACAACATCTTGGAAAAAAGCACAAATTACATCTCGGGTCAACGCAAATGGCTCTTTACGGAAAGGTGGATCACACCTATTTCTTAAAAGATGTTGGAAACAAGTTGGTTGAACTGTCACACTGTGTAGGTGGAAAATTGATTGTGCTTGGTACATATGCCCAAGTAAACACGGCGGCACACCACGCAAGACTTGTTTGTATCAAAGCAAATGGTGATTGTGACATTTTCAATCCCGAGTCAACAGAACCAGCCAAAGGCCTGACAAATGAATCGTTTGAAGCAGTAAACACTGTCTTCACATGGTCCGGTAATCAATGGATTTGTCTAAGAAAAAAAGCAAAACTTTTTTGTAAAAATGCAGCTTTTTATCAAGAAGCCATTGTGTCTGAGAATGAGGGGTATTTTGAGCTTTACAGAATTGAAAACGGAGCATTCAATCTTGTAATAAAAGGAGAGGGCAAAATACTTGAAAACCGCACAGGTTTTTGCATTAACGATATGATATATCGTCTTGATGAAGATACCAAAAAGTTGGGTTTTGACGAACCTCAACCAACATTCAGAAAAGCTCTAAAAACAATCTTCAAAGGTAAGTAAAAAAAACACCCCGCACAAGTAAAGCGGGGTGTTTTAGTATATCATATATCCTAGTAATAGAGTCTGAATATAAAATCCCTTGGAGAAAATTATGAAAAGGGGAATAGTGGCTAGAATTGGGCTTTAGAGGGTATAAAAAAAGCGGACACTTTTCAGTATCCGTTTTTATTTTTTTATATTGGTCGGGACGACCCCTTCTAAATTGTAAAAAAATACTCCATTTAAAATAAAATATTTTTTTTGTTCTTTTTCAGAGTGTTACAACAACGTTGGCGAACCTTCTCATCCACAATGGTGAGGTTGGCTTTTGTTCACCGCCCACTAGGTGTGGTAATAATTTTTTATTGTTTTTCAATGAAA
>JAZNSB010000063.1:0-13976 GCA_045590955.1 Alphaproteobacteria bacterium
CGCCCATGATTGACCAATAAATTATTGATCTTATAATGCCTCCAAAATTTTCAGAAACACTATACACAATCAACACTATTACTGCAATCCCAACCAGGATTGAAAGCATCGTATTCATAAAAACTTTTTTTATGGGTTAAACAAATTACTTCATAGCATATCCATAATAATAATGGATACTGTTATAATATCATAAAAAACACCCCTTTTCAACCAAAAAGTGGTCGGAATATCTCCCAACCACTTTTAAGCATTTTTTAGTACCAAATCGGTTCGTCGTCATCATTTTTAGGACCGGTATACGAACGTGGAGTAAATATACCACCAACGTCTCTAATTGCCAAAAATAATGTAACAATCAAGTCAATTCCGAGGCAGATTAAAATTCCAAAAGTAATTATACTTATTCCGCACAAGAACAACTCTTTACCAACAATAATACATATCAGCCAGGGTATCACCGCTCCAATTGCAACAGCAAACACCGCACCAACCGCAAAATAGCGCACAAACGTGGTCACAAAGTCAGAGGTTACAATTGCGACAACCAACTTAAACAACCACTTTAGCAGCCAAACAACAATTATGAGTCCCACGACCCATGATACAATATTCATCATAAGCATTGATAATTTATTTTGCTAAAAGAATAAAACTAAAAAAACAAATGTCAATACTTTATACAAAAAAAGACAAAAAATTTATATGGTAGGCCACTCATCATTTGCAAGCTGTTTAATACTTTCAGGCACAATTCCCTTGCGATAACTGTATATCCAAAAATTTGCCATCACTCGTTCCAAATAAATTCTTGTTTCTCTGGATGGAATAGATTCTATAAACAATAACGGATCTTGTGTTTGCACTTTTTTCTTCCATTTCAAAAAGTTATCCGGTCCGGCATTATAAGAGGTCATCATATAAAACAAATTTCCATCTATATACGGTTTTTCAAGCAGATAATTAATATATTTTTGCCCAACATCCAAATTATATTCCGGATTTGATAAAATAGACTTATCTTTTTTGATTTTGATATTTTTAGACACATGAATTGCCGTCAAAGGCAAAATTTGCATCAACCCCCTAGCACCACGATTACTTTTTGCCTCAGGGTTAAATAAAGATTCTTGCCTTACCACTCCCATCACAAAATTTTTATTGCACTGCCAACCGCTTTTGGGTTGCCAAGAAACATCGGGATAAGTAACGCAGTCATAAAACAAATTGTGATGTTTGTCTTCTAACATTTTAGCAATTTTGAGCGACAAATTGTACATATTAAATTGACTTGAAATAAACATCACAATTTCTCTTTGCTGATTTGTTAAATATTTTATTTCATTTGCTAATTCTTTTTGCGCCATTTCCATGCGCCCTATTTTAATGAGCAAAACAGCCCTTTTCAAAGCTTTTGACTTAAGAATATCCTTCAAATAATCATACTGAGAAAAATCATTTAAGTAAGAAAACACTCCCCAGTTATAATCAGGTGTTTCTCCAAGCTGATAATTAGCCAAAATTCCATAAAAAGTACGCTGATAATTTGCTGCAATTTTAAGCCAAGACAAAGCCTCATCTTGCATTCCAAGCTTTTTATAAACCCTAAACGCCCAATATCCACCTGCAGAAATAAGCCAATTATCATTATTATCCAACGCAGCCAATGCAGAAAAATAATTTGCCGCATTTTCAAAATCATCTTTTCTGTAATAAGAAATACCGCAAATCCACATTGCCATTGCTGTTTGCGATCTATCTGCTGCCGGCTTTGCCCATTCTAACGCCAAATCATACATCTTGTCCATATAATAAAGCACTGAAAGCTGAGCAGACATTGTATCAAAATCTTTTTTATTCAAAAATTTTTTCAAGTTTTTATCAGTCAATACATCTTTTGCAGACTTACTTTTTCCTCTATTAATATACCTTTTAAACTGACTGATTTTTTTTAAGGTTTTGGCATTATACTTGCCTGTCAAAGATAGACCAACGGTGTCATAACCATAATTTTGAGCATACTGTTTTCTTTTAATCAAATTTGCCGGATTAACTAATTTTTGTTTTCCTTTAGATTTTTTTTTGGCCAATTTATAAATTCTTTGTGCATATGGCAAATCTGCATATTTTTCCAACCATTTTTTTAATTGCACAAACTTTGAAGGATACGTCTTTGACAAATACTGCTCAGCCAAAACATTTCCCCACAAAATTTTGTTTTGTAGTTTTTTCTCAAGTTTTTCCAGCTTATAAAACCTTTGTTTTTCTATGCTTTCAAACATTTGCTGATATATTTGCAAATCTTGTTCTGATATGTTCTCGCTCTGCAACACGGCATCAACAACATAATCATCTACAACATAAAAACCACCAACATCGGCATTGGCATTATGCCATACCACACAAGAAAAAAAGATTGTAAGAAAAACTTTGACTATTGTGCTGCGGATAACCATAGAACCCTATTTGCACAATCTTTTTTTGATAAACCAACTGCCCTGCATTTATTTATTACAACATCAGGAGCATTATACATGCTATAGCATCCTTCACCGGATAAAGTATATTCATATACATACGGTGTTTGTGGTTCAACTTTCTCATAAGTCAACCCAACAGTCTTATTCGGCCATACAAGCTGAAAATTTATTTCATGCAACATTTGGTTTAAGGTAGAAATCAACACAAAATTTACATCACAACGAACCTTACCTATTGAATCTTTATAAATCTTAAAATCTTCATAAAAAGCCAAAATCATCTCATCCGCCTGAGAAGGAGGTTCATTCGGACTTCTTTTACGTTCTATAATCTTACGTCCACGTTTAATTTCTTGCAATTTTTGCTGATAATTTTGCTGTTCTTTAATGGCATTAGCTTGCTGAGTTGCAGCCTTATATTGGCTCCATCCTTGCTTTAAAATATCACCCAACCCCTGAGAATTTTGATCAGTTGTTACAGTTTCATCCATGTCTGCACCAAACTTTTGCGCAAAAACCGGAGTGCACAAACATACAAACAACAATATAGCTAACACAAATCTTACAAAACGCATAAACTTTCTCCGATTACAGGCTTTTCTTCTGTTTTATTCGGTAATTTCTGTATCTTCTGCCACAACTTCATCAGCATTCTCAGCTACCTGAGGAGCAGAAGGCTGAGATTTTGCATAATCAACTATAGCATTTAATGTTGATACAGATTGATTATATAATTCTGCAAATTCTGAGTTATTCTTTTGTTTTTCTGCAAATTCTTCCTTAACTTGATCTTCATAAGAAATTGTCTTAAATTCAGAATAGTATTCCGGATTATCTACAGATACAAATCTGAAAATTCCTTGACAATCAACCTCTCCTTTTTCAGAAGAAGCTTTACAAGTATCTACAGCAAATGTAACATCAGACAACAACAAAAAACATCTGTTTGTATTGATTTTAACAGAAGACACAACTTGTTTATATCCTTCAATTGGGGGCAAATTAACATCTACATCAATAGTTCTTGGGGTTGTTGTAACGGCAGATGTTCTTTTTGATTTTGAACCGCTTTGCAGTTCTTTCTTTTCTTTTTCCAACATTTGGTCAATAACGTCATCTAACCAAGACAACTTAACTGCTGCTGTTTTAACAGACAAAGAAGATCTGTTATAAAAAACCACATCAAAAGAACATGCCACTGTTTCTTCTTCAACATTTTTCATTGGTTTAACGTTTGCCACTTTAAACAAAATTGTAGGTTCACCAGCTCTTTGTGCCAAGGTTGAAGTAGAAACAACCGCTTTAATTTTTTCTTCCGGAGCATTTTCAGCATCTTTTGCAATAGAAGAAACTGCTGCGTTAACACCAAAAGCCACAACACTTAATGTTGCCACAAGAAAAGAAACATTTTTAACTCTCATTTTAATACCCTCAACAAGAAATTTTCATAAATTTTGCTTTATGATAAACCAGTAAAAATAAAACACCAAACAAAATAATAAAGAAATACAGAGAAAAATTAATTTCCTGCAAGTTTTGTTTTAACCTTTAACATATCCGACCAAAATTTTGCCTTTGCCAACGGATTTCTAAGCAAATAAGATGGGTGAAAAGTCGGCATTACATTTATGTTTTTTCCGTTCTCTGCAACATAATTGAGCCATCTTCCCCTTATCTTAGAAATAGGATCATTAGACTCCATTATTGCATTAGTAGCAACTGCTCCCAACATAATTATGCAGTCAGGACCAACCAAATCTATCTGCTTTTTAACAAACGGCAAACACAAAGCAACCTCTGCATCTGTCGGATTTCTGTTACCTGGCGGTCTCCATGGCAAAATGTTTGTAATAAAACAATCTTCTCTTTTAAAACCCAAGGCTTGCAAAGACAAATCCAAAAGCTTTCCGCATTTTCCGACAAAAGGAACACCTTGCCTGTCTTCATCTGCACCGGGAGCCTCTCCTATTAACATAACTTTTGCATTTTGACTTCCTGTTCCAAAAACCGTATTTTTAGCAGTAAGTTTTAATGAGCAACCTTCAAATTCTTCAATCTCGTTTGCTAACTGATCCAAGCTTTTTGACCTCAAACACAAGTTTTTCATACACTCTTGAGCGCCTTGCATGGACTGAGACAAATCGGTAACCGCTTGTCTTGAAACCGCTCTTATAACGTTTTGCGAGGTTTGTTCTACTGCATTGGTATTAAACAACTCCAAGCCAAAGGGTTCTTCCGCAGAAAATACATCTACTCCCGCTTGTATATAACTTTCTAAAATCTCTGTTATCGTTAAGTTGTTTTCCATGTCAAAAGAGTATAATTAATACAAAAATAAATCAAGAATAATAAATTATTTACACAAATGATATACAATGTTAAATATACGCTTAAAACAAAGGATTCTATAATGAAAAAAAATAAATTTTTGATTGGTGTTTTTATATTACTGATATCTTGTTGCGGTATCTTTTATTCTTTAACTGCAAAACCAATACAAAACCAGCGTTTACAAGATAATAATAACAATAAATCATATGGTGCATATCTTGCCGGCAGAGTTGCTCATATCAGAAAAGATTTTGACAACGCATCAAATTTTTATATCCAAGCATTAGAAAAAGACCCTGGAAACAAAGATTTGATAGATAGAATATATGTCATCTTGGCTTCTCAAGGCAAAATAGATGAAGCCTCAAAATATGCTCAAATGTCACTGGAAAAAGCAGACAATAACTTTACTAACACCATCATTGCCTGTGAAAAAATCAAACATAAAGAATATGAAGAAGCCATAAAAATTTTAGACAGCTTAAAAGGAGAAATTTTTACCGACCTTATTGTTCCTTTGTTAAAAAGCTGGGCTTATGTAGGACTAAACGACCAAAAAAAAGCATTAAAATCACTAAAGACACTGGATAACAAAGAGCTACGTGCTTTATACAATTTTCATGCAGGCATGATAAATGAGTATTTTGGTAATAATCAGCAGGCTCAAAAACACTATGAAATCATAATAAATGAAGAAGCCCTTGAAATGTCATACAGATGCTTAGAAGTAGTATCAAATTTTTATTTGCGCACAAACCAAAAAGACAAAGCGGTAGCCTTAGTAAACAAATATACAGACATAAAAAACCTTATAAACATGCTTTCCAAACTATCCCAAAAAGTTGAAAATCATCAAAACAAAAACCAAAGCCTATTACCGCTGGTAAATAGCGCAAACGAAGGCTTATCAGAAGCTTTGTTTAACATGGCCGGAACCCTGAGAAAAACTGCATCTGCAATAGATTTATCTCATGTATTTATAAGCCTGTCTTTATATGCCAATCCCCATTATGATCTTGCAAAACTTTTACTTGCAGACATCTTAGAAAATAGAGAAATGTATAAAGAAGCAAACGACGTTTATGATACAATAGAAGAACAATCTTCCAGTTACAGCACAGCCAGATCAAAAATGGCCACAAATTTGGTCATGCTTAAAGATTATAAAGGCGCAGAGCTCATCTTAAAAACATTAATTTTTGAAGATCCGTTTAATTGGCAATTATTCATAGATTTGGCAGATGTTTTGCGCATTCAATCAAAACCCCAAGAAGCCATAAAATATTATGAAACAGGTTTAATCAAATCTGTAGGCAATAATCCCAATTTATGGGTAATTCATTTTTCTTTGGGAGCTTGTTATGACCAAATCAAAAATGCAGAAAAAAGTATTTTACACTTGCAAAAAGCTCTCCAATTAAGCAACAACAATTATATGGTGCAAAACTATCTCGGATACATATGGATAAGAGACAACAAAAACTTAGAACAAGCTTTTTCATTAATTGCCGATGCGTTTAAAAAAGCACCTTATGATGGTGACATTGCCGACAGCTTAGGTTGGGCGTATTATAAACTTGGCATGTATGAAGATGCTGTAAAATTTTTGGAAAAAGCAACGGAACAAAGACCGTCTAATCCTGTCATATCAAACCATCTTGGCGACGCATATTGGATGACAAACCGTCAACAAGAAGCTGTTTATCAATGGAAACATAGTCTAAAACTTACCGATGAAACCGGCGAATTAGATACAAAACAAGTAGAACAAAAAATCAATAAGGGACTAAAAAAACAGGTTCTTCCTTCATTTAATAAAGACATTATCAGAAAGAAGAACCTTGAATTGCAAGCGGTTTTATAACTTAAAAACTACTTATCTCTAAGTTCTGCACCAAATTTTTGTTTTAAGTTCTGTGCCACTTTGTTCATCAGATTTTCAATATCCTGATCAGAAAACGTTTTTTCTGTCGGAGCAAATGTCAAAGACAGTGCCACAGATTTTTTTCCTTCAGGCATATTTTCTCCCTGATAAACATCAAAAATTCTTGCATCGGTAATAAATTGCTTATCTGCATTTTTAGCACTCATCAACAAATCATTTGCAGGCACGTTTTTATCTACCACAAATGCCAAATCTTTATCAACCGATTGCAAAACGGAAAGCTCTAATTTTTTCTTTGCTTTTGAAGCCGCCTGTCTTGGCATGGGCAAAGCATCTAAATTGAGCTCAAAAGCAACCACTCTGTGTTTAATCCCAAAAGATTTCAATACTGCAGGATGCAGTTCTCCAAAGCTTGCAATCACATTTTTACCCAATCTGAATGTTGCAGATCTTCCCGGATGAAAATAGTTAGGAGCATCATTAGTTATTTGCGGAGCTTCCGGTCCACCGGCCGCCACAATTGCAGCAATAAGGTCTGCTTTTATATCAAAAACATCAAAAGCCCTATCATGATGCAACCAGTTTTTCTTTGCCACATTACCTGTTCTTATTGCCGTCACAAAAGAATTTTGTTCTGTCGGGTTTGGTCCGTAAAACACAGGTCCTAATTCAAACAAAGAAACATCTGACATACCTTTTGCCATATTATTTTTCACTGCCATCAATAAATTTGGCAACAAACTCGGACGCAATTCATTTAAGTCGCTTGCAATCGGGTTTGCCAATAAAATAGGTTCTTTATTTCTGAACATCTCTGCTTTTTGACTATCTGTAAAGCTCCATGTAACTGCTTCAAACAAACCTCTGTTAGCCATTGCATGTTTCACATCAATCACTCTTTTTTGAGTTGGCGTATATACTGTTTTGGGCAGATTTTCTGTTGGCAAAGAAACCGCAGGAATACTGTCAAAACCAATCATTCTCACAATTTCTTCTGCCAAATCTTCACTGTCATTAATATCGCCTCTGAATGACGGAGATTTTGCCACAATTTGTTCTGCTTTTTCATTAACTTCAAATCCCAAATTTTGCAAAATTTGCATCATTTGACTTTTTGGCACATCAAAACCTATATGTTGTTTAAAGTATTGCGGAGTAATCGTTGCAGTTTTCGGCTCAAAATTTTCTTCATTTCCAACCACAATTTGCTCAGAAGCCTCACCTCCGCAAATTTTTAAGATTAAATCCGTTGCCAAATCAGAACCCAAAACATTTGATTTTGGATCTACCCAACGTTCATAACGATATCTGGAATCTGAATCAATCTGAAATTTTCTTCCTGTTCTGGCTATATTTTCAGGGTTAAACAATGCACATTCCAAGAACACATTTACAGTATCTTCACAACAACCTTTTTGAGCTCCACCCATAATTCCGGCCAAACATTGCACACCTTCATCATCACAAATTCCCAAAGACAAAGCATCAAGTTTATATTCCTTTTCTTCCAAAGAAACAAACTTTTCATTTTCTTTAGCGGTTCTGACTGTTACATTTCCAACCAATTTATCTGCATCAAATACGTGCAACGGTCTTGCCAAATCATAATTAATATAATTTGTAATATCCACCAAAGCAGAAATTGGTCTAAGTCCTATTGCTGTTAATCTGTCTTTCATCCATTGTGGGCTCTGAGCTTTATTATTTACTCCTTTAATATATCTTCCAACATATACCGGACACAATGTTTTGTCTTGCACATTTACTTTAATTTCAGATTTAAAAGTTTCTTTTATCAAAGGTTTTTCCAAAGCTTTCAACGTTCCGAGACCTGCTGCAGCCAAATCTCTGGCAATTCCTCTAACACCCAAACATTCTGCTCTGTTTGGTGTAATGTTAATTTCGTAAACCACGTCGGCATTTAATACTTCGCTTGCTTCCAAACCCAACGGCGTATTAGCATCAAGTTCAATAATTCCCTCATGATTATCGCCAAGCATCAGTTCTTTTTCAGAACACATCATGCCAAAGCTTTCCACACCTCTGATTTTACCAACTTTCAGCACTTCATTATACAACGGAATGTTTGTTCCGACCGGTGCAAAAATGCCCACCAATCCTTGCTTACAATTTGGAGCACCACACACCACCTGATATTTTTGCTTTCCATCATCAACTTCTATCAAATGCAAATGATCGGAATCAGGGTGCATCTCACACTTTGTTACTTTTGCCGTAACAAAACCCTTAAGGTTTTTTGCCGGATTAATCATCTCTTCCACTTCCAAACCGATTTTGGTAAGTGTTTGTTCAATTTGTTCAGGTGTTGCCTGCGTATCAAGATGCCCTTTTAACCAAGATAATGTAAATTTCATATTATAAACCTCCTGTCAAAGAAGAATAACTTAAAGCATTAAATCCATAGTGATTTAACCAACGAACATCAGATTCAAAAAAGTTTCTTAAATCAGGAATTGCATATTTAAGCATAGCCAATCTGTCCAAGCCCACACCAAAAGCAAACCCCTGATATTCATCAGGATTAATTCCGCCGGCTTTCAACACATTCGGATGAACCATCCCACATCCTAAAATCTCTAACCAATCACTTCCCTGACCAATTTTAAGTTCTGTTTTGCTCTTAAGGCAACCAATATCCATTTCTGCACTTGGTTCAGTAAACGGAAAATAAGACGGTCTGTAACGCACAGGCACACTTTCCAACTCAAAGAAAGCTTTTACAAAATCATACAAACATCCTTTAAGATGGGCCATATTTATATTTTTATCAATTACCAAACCCTCCACTTGATGAAACATCGGTGTATGGGTTGCATCATAATCAGATCTGTACGTTCTTCCCGGCGCAATAATTCTGATTGGCAATTGATTTTTTTCCATAGTTCTGATTTGCACCGGTGAAGTATGAGTTCTAAGCACATAAGATGCGTCAAAAGATACATCATTAGGATTTGGCACATAAAAAGTATCTTGCATTTGTCTTGCCGGATGGTTTGCAGGCATATTTAATGCATTAAAATTATGGAATTGGTCTTCAACATCAGGACCTTCGGCAATAACAAATCCCATCTGAGCAAAAATTGCCACAACTTCTTCATATATTTTTGAAATCGGATGAATTTTTCCGTTCAATTCGGGTCTTGTTGTCAAAGACATATCAATTGCTTCTTCCTGCAATTTTTTATTCATTTCCTGCAAAGAAACTTTTTGATATTTTTGCTCAAACTCGCTCTCCAAATCTTTTTTAAGCAAATTAAGCTTCATTCCCGTTTCTTTTTTTTCTTCCACAGATAAGGTTGCCAAATTTTTCATTTGTTCGGTAATAACACCTTTTTTTCCAAACAACTCAATTTTAAGTTGGTCCAAATCTTTTAATGTGTTTGTTTGATTAATTTTTTCAAGTAATTGAGATTTCAAATTTTCCATAATTTTATCCTAGCAAAAAACACAAAAAGAGCCGTAGCAAGTTACTGCTTACGGCTCTTAATAATTAACAATATGACCAGATTACTTCAAAGCCGCTTTAGCAGAATCAACTAACTTAGCAAAAGCTTGGGGTTCTTTTACGGCCAAATCTGCAAGAACTTTTCTGTCAAGCTCAATTCCGGCCTTTTCCAACCCGTTAATAAATCGAGAATAGGTCATATCATGCAAACGAGTTGCAGCATTAAT
Organism: Alphaproteobacteria bacterium; assembly: GCA_045590955.1. Lineage (GTDB taxonomy): Bacteria > Pseudomonadota > Alphaproteobacteria > RF32 > CAG-239 > JAZNSB01. The sequence continues at coordinate 10,390 of JAZNSB010000063.1, forward strand.
ACGCTGAATCCAAAGAGCACGGAAATTTCTCTTTTTTGCTCTTCTATCACGATAAGCATATTGCAAAGACTTTTCAACTCTTTCAACAGCAATTCTAAATACGTTTTTAGCACGGCCTCTAAAACCTTTTGCTAATTTAAGTATTTTTTTATGACGTGCGTGAGCTACCACGCCTCTTTTAACACGAGACATCTTTTAATCCTCCTAAATATACGGCAAAAATTTCTTAACTATTTTAACGTCGGCCTCATTCACCAAAGTTGTGCCACGAGCACTTCTTTTCATTTTCTGAGACTTAGCAGACAAACAATGTCTCTTATTTGCAAAGTTTCTTTTAAGTTTTCCGTCACCGGTAACTCCAAAACGCTTCTTTGCTGCGCTTTTTGTTTTTAACTTAGGCATTTTAATCTCCTTTTTTTTAAGATTATTCAGTGGTTTCAAGGCATGCCGACAGCCCGAAACCCCGATTCAAAGATGTTTTATACACAAAAAAAAATATAAAATCAAGAACATAATTTAAATAAAACATAAAAAAAAAGGCTGTTCGGGGAAGAACAGCCTCGGGGAGATATATTGTAAGCAAAGAACGAAACCGGGGAGAATGTTCCCTACTTACGTTTACACATAATAATAATTGTTAACAAAACTGTTTATTAAAACGGTGCAACAATATCTAACAACTGAGAACCGTATCTTGGTTGTTGGACGTCTGAAATTATACCTTTACCACCATAAGAAACTCTAAGTTCTGCAATTTTGTCTGACACAACCGTATTATCAGAAGAAATATCTGCTCTTCTTACAATTCCTCTTACAAACAACTGACGAACTTCAAAATTTACTCTTATTTCCTGAGTTCCTTCCACCACCAAATTTCCGTTTGGCAAAACCTGAGTAACCGTTGCCGCCATTGTCATGTCAATTGTTTCCTGGCGATCTATTTTTCCGTCACCGGAAATTTCTCTGTTTGAATTAACATTTACCAGGTTGTTCGGAACTGCCGCGCCGGGTAAAATTTTATTGGTATAAGATTCAAAACCGAACAAAGCGCCAATTCCCAAAGAATCCTTATTATCGTCTCTGTTTTGCTCTGTTTCGCTTTCCATCACGGCTGCATCTTTTGCCAAAATTTTAACGGTTAAAATATCGCCTATTTTTGCAGCTCTCTGATCTTTAAAAAATCCTGCAGATCCTTTTTGCCACAAAGAATTAGGAGCATAAGAGGCCTGCTTTTCTTCCGGCATTGGCATAGAAACAGGCTGATATCCTTTTGCTTCTATCGGGTTTTCTATCGGCTTCAAAGGAGGTTCTGAACCGATGTTTGCAATTCTGGTAAATATGTTGCAAGCACTTAAAGAAGAAGCCATAAAAATTAATGCGGTAGATTTTAATACAAAAGCGTTTTTCATTTTATTTTTCTCCCCTAATCACAACAGTATTTTTATCTTTTACTTCTGCCTGAATGGTCTTTTTTGTTTTGGTGTTTAACAAATTTATTATCTGACCTTTTGCTCCGTCTTCCAAAGCCTGAGCTTTTACGGTAATTTGCATTTGTTCATATTCATAAACCACCGTAACCATATCATTTTTATTAATAAGTGGCATTTCTCTCACTTCATTTTCAAACACAGGCTTATCCATTCTCAAAGATTTTGTTGCTTGTTTGTTTAACAGCTGGCTTTCTTCAGTTAAAAAAGAAGATTTTAATCTGTTTTTTCTTATTTTTATTGTTTTAAGCATTTTTTGTTCAATAAGTTCGCCTTTTGCCACATTTTGAGCAGGCACATATATTGACACCAATTCATAATATCTTCCGGTCAAATCGGTAGCATGCAACATTTTAGAGTTTGCATATACCTCTGCTTTTGCAGAAAACTTATTTTGAGTCTCATCAAAATCCAAACGTAGCACCATAATTTTAAATTTATTTGCTTCAGGCAAATCAATTTCGGTTGCACCGGCAAAAAATTCCAGTTCAAGTTCATTTATAACACCTTGTTCCAGCGCTTGTTTTTTCACGGCTTCTGCAAAATCAGATTCAGTAATTTTCACAGCCTTTGCATCAGAAACAAACAACAAAGATAAAACAAGAACTATGTAAAAAATGCTTTTTTTCATTTTGCTACTTCAACTGGTTAATTGTTGACAACATCTGATCTGAAACAGAAATAATTTTTGAGTTCATTTCATAAGCACGCTGAGCAGAAACAAGTTCTGTAATTTCCGTTACGGCATTTACGTTTGAAGTAATAAGATATCCCTGCAAAATAGAACCGAAACCTTCGGCATCAGGATTATCTATCACCGGAGCTCCTGAAGCTGCTGTTTCCAAGAACATATTATCTCCCATTGCCTCCAATCCGGCTTCATTAACAAAGGTTGCCAATTCAAGCTGACCAACATTTACTTCATCTGTTTCTCCGTCTTGTTTAACCAGAACTTCACCTGAATTATTGATATAAACCTCTACCGCATCTTCCGGAATGGTAATTTCCGGTTGAACGGTATATCCTTCGTGTGTTACAATAATTCCGTCGCCGTTAATTTGAAAAGCACCGTCACGGGTATATGCTGTTCCTTTTCCTTCAGGCAATTCAATCTGAAAATATCCTCTGCCTCTAATTGCCAAATCATAAGTATTTCCGGTTTGTGTCAAGCCATCGTCACCTTCAGTAATGCGATACACAGCTGCAGTTCTAACACCCAATCCCAATTGAATACCCGATGGAACCACTGTATTTGAAGATGTTGATGTTGAACCCGGTCTGATAATGTTTTGATAAATCAAGTCAGAAAATTCTGCTCTTCTTTTGGTGTAAGCCGTGGTGTTCATATTAGCAATGTTATTGGCAATCACATCCACATTTGTCTGCTGAGCCAGCATTCCCGTTGCACCTATACTTAAAGATCTCATTTTTAATTCTCCCCGTTATTAGCCCATCTGATTAAAGGCTGAAATTGTATTAGACAGTCTTGTATGTTCTGCATCTATCATCTGTTGCACATATTCATAAGAACGTTGCACATTTATAAGTTTTGTAAGTTCTGTAATTCCGTTTACGTTAGATTGTTCCAAAGCACCTTGAACCACTGTTGAAGCAGAAACATTTTTCAAATTTGCCGGTTCTGTGTTTTCAAACATAACCCCGGCTGTTTTGACAAGTTTTTGCTGATTTTCAAACTCTGCAATTTTAAGCTTTGCCACCACTCCGTTTTCGGTAGAAACTTCACCTGTTGCAGACACTGATATCATTTCTTCGTTTGGTGCAATAAATATGGGCTCATTGGCTTCAGACAAAACCAAGTTTCCTTCAGAAGTAACAATTGCACCATCTGCATTTAATGCAAACTGGCCTTTTTTGGTATAACGCAAACCTTCATCTGTTTTAATTGTAAAAAAACCTTCTCCTGAAATTGCAATATCAAGAGGATTTCCTGTTGTCTCAAAAGCTCCTTGAGTAAGGTCTGTATAAGAACCAAAATCATTTGTAAAATACAAAGGTTGTTTTTCTTTATTTTCTGCAGTTACAAGTCGGAGGCCAAGCGGTTAGGAAGACAAGTCCAAACAGCAACTCCTTGGCTCACAG
>JAZNSB010000064.1:0-3131 GCA_045590955.1 Alphaproteobacteria bacterium
ATTTGCCTTAATCAAAGCAATAGCATCTTTTAAAGAATAAGCCTGATCTTTATTTACATTTTTATATGCATTTACGATTCTTTTTCCCATAGCCTTACTCCACAACCTTAATGCCCATAGAAACAGCCTGACCTTTAACCATGCTCATAGCAGCCTCAACTGTAGAACAATTCAAGTCCGGCAATTTTGTTTCTGCAATTTCTTTTACCTGAGCCACAGTCATCTGACCGGCAACAACCTTGCCAGGTTCTTTAGATGCGCTTTTAACATTAGCGGCTTTTTTAATGTAATAGCTTACAGGAGGAAGTTTTGTTACAAATGTAAAAGACTTGTCTTCATACGCTGTAATAATCACAGGAACAGGAATACCTGCTTCCATAGATTTTGTTGCATCATTAAATGCCTTACAAAACTCCATAATATTCAAACCTTTTTGACCCAAAGCTGGACCAACCGGAGGAGAAGGATTTGCCTTTCCTGCAGGAATTTGGAGTTTAATCAGGCCGAGAATTTTTTTCTTTGATTTGGCCATTTTAATACCTCTTTCTTTTAGGCTTTGTGGTATGATGATGGCTCATCTCCCACAAAATTGTTAAAACATACGATTCGCTCTCAAAAAGATAGACCTATGCCTTTTGAGAGTCGGCCTGTTATATCATAACCGATTCAATTTGCAAGTTTTTTTTACAAAAAAAATAAAAAAAAGAGGCCGAAGCCTCTTTCTAAAAAAACAATGTCTTATATTTTCTCAACCTGAGTAAATTCAAGTTCCACCGGAGTTGAACGACCAAAGATTGACACAGATACTTTAAGTCTTGATTTTTCTTCATCAATTTCTTCAACCAATCCCACAAATGAAGCAAATGGTCCGTCAGAAACCCTAACTTGTTCACCAACTTCAAATTCAATAACACTTTGTGGTCTTTCAATACCTTCTTGCATTTGCTTAATGATTCTGTCTGCTTCTTTATCTGTGATTGGCAACGGCTTATTTCTACCACCCAAAAAGTTTGTAACCTTTGGCAAGTTTTTAATCACGTGCCAAACATTGTCATCCATATCCATTCTTACCAATACATATCCCGGAAAGAACTTTCTTTCTGCAGCAACTTTTGTGCCTTTTCTAACTTCAACAACTTCCTCAACAGGAACCATTACATCAACAATTTTATCTTCCAGATTCTTTGCAATTGCCTGTTCCTTAATTGACTCGGCAACCTTTTTTTCACAACCTGAATGAACGTGAACTACATACCAACGAGCAGCCATTTTTTATTCCCCAAGACCAAAAATCAATTTAACAACCCAGCCCAAAATCTGGTCCACAAAAAACAATGCGGCAGTTGCAATTGCAACCAACACAACCACTAAGACACTTGTTTGCACAACTTCTTTTCTTGTAGGCCAAGAAACTTTTTTAACTTCTTGCTTTACTTGTCTAAAAAACTGAATAGGACTAACCTTTGCCATTGATTTTCATCCGTAAAAATTAAACCAAATATCTTTAAGTTTTACAGGCTTTATCATACATTCTGCCAATTAAAATCTCTCAACGAAACAAAGCATTCACGCAGATATACCAAAACTAATGTCGCAAACATATTAAATTATTTTACGTGTGTCAATAGATATATTTTGAAATTTGTTTTCATATCTATTTTTAAGCAAAAATCACTTTATTAAGTCAACCGCTTGACACTATTAAACTGTCCATAACACAAATAAAGTTCAAATTTTTATTTCTTACACTTGGTAATCTGTTTTGATAATGAAATACTCATAAAACCAATAAGAGCAAAAATTGCACTAAGAATCAAAATTAAATACTTTAACCAATATTCGCTATCTCTTACAGTAACAAAAATTACTGTTCCAAAACTTATAATTCTGCCAAAGTTTAAAACCGCTTCTCTCAAAGCTAAATATTCGGTACGATAACGCACAATAATAGATTTATCTTGCGACAATTTATACATATTAACCGCACTAATGTTTTTTATTACTTCTCCGGCTGTTGCAATGGCAAGATTATATATAATAAAAGAAAGCTTTGAAACATCAAAAACAAAAAAAGATGTAGAAATAAAAACAACAAAACCGCTTAACCACAATATCTTTGTATATGATTTAAGATTGCAACGGTTACCCAATATAAAATCAACAGCAATTGTGCAAATTGCAAAAACAGAAACGAATATGCCCAAATTTAAATTTGTTTTGAACATATAAATAACATAAAGCACAATCAAAACATCTATAACTTCTGTCGTCAACCCTTTCAAAAATTCAATTTGCAACAAATTCCTTATTTTTTCTCTGCGAGTTGCCAAAATCCACAATGCCTTTACATTAAACTTTTTTAGTTTTGGAGAATTTTCTTTCATAAAAAAAGACAAAACAAACTGTATTGCCATAAGCAACAAAACAAAAAATGATGTATTAATAAAAGAATTTAGACTAATAAAATATCCCAAAACAACCGGCATAACTATTTTTGCCACACCGGTAAAAAACATTGAATATCCCGTATATTTTGTCACTTGATTTTTATTGGCTGTTTCAGAAATCAAAACATGGTGAGGAAGCCAATAAAAAGTTCTTCCTATTCCCAAAACAACGCCTAAAATCCAAATATAATTTACAACATCTTCTTTCAAATATATAATTGTTAACAACAAAACAAAATCAATAAAAAAACTGGACCTGTATAACAACAGTTTTTTTCCGCTTTTTACCAGCGGACCAATAGCCATAAAACCAACCATCATTAATGCATAGGTAAAAATATAAAATAGCGATGCCGGAATAATGTTGTTACCGGTTATATTCAAAAAATATGCCACCAAAAAAGTTGTATAAAACAATTTTACAATGGCATGCATTGTATTAATAGCAATCAACATCCACGAATTTTTACTTAAACTCATATAGAAACTCTTTTTTAGGTTATAATCATTGCTTATCAGATAATAAAAAAGTTAAAATTCGCCTAAGCTCTATAAGAGTAAAACAAAAAAGCACTCCTTTTGGAGTGCTTTTTTTGCATTTTAGGCTAATACCACCACATTTTCTGCGGCAGGCTTACCATTGTCGTCATAAGTATCAAATGATACCAATTGTCCGTCAAAAAG
>JAZNSB010000065.1:0-10095 GCA_045590955.1 Alphaproteobacteria bacterium
CAAATACGGAAGCCACTTTTGCTCTTTCAGAACTTAATGCTGTTTCTTTTTCAATAATAGATGCCAAAATCATCATCTCTTTTGCATTTTTAATTGGCAAAGATGATTCTCTGTTATCCCATGCTTGTTTTTTAACCCTTTCCATTGCATCCATTGCTTGTTTTATCAAGCTATCTTTAGAAGCACCTTTTTCAAATTTATATGTTTCGGGCAGCATTTCACCTTCTTTTGGCATCAAAGTAATGTCGCCATCCAAATTTTCTTCAGATTGAATTAAAAACAAAAACTTTCCGGTAGTCATACCTTCCGGCAAAGTAATGCTATGATAATACACATCACCGGAGGCAATTTTTTCCAACGTTTCATTAATAGATATTGCAGGATTAAACAAATACTCACCGGCTCTAAGTTTTTTATCTATACCGTTCAACCTTGCTTTCAAATAAAATACTGGCCAAAAATCTATTACATTGTTTTTATGCAACATTTTTGCCACTGCCGGCAAACTCATACCTTTTTTAACCATCAACAACTTTTGTTCGGCAAGAGGTCCCTGCCTAACACTCAAGTGATTAAACATTAAAAAAGACAAACAACTTAAAACAATTGCCAATAATATAAGTTTTTTAAGCATTCTATTCTTCAAATTTTTTGAAAACCACAGAACTGTTTACACCGCCAAAACCAAAAGAATTGTTCATCACTGCTTTCATTTCTTTTTTCTTTGCTTTCAGCGGCACCAAATCTAAACCTTGCACTTCTTCATCAGGTTCATTTAGGTTAAGTGTCGGAGGACATATTCCGTCTGTTAAAGCTTTAATAGATATAACAGATTCCACAGCACCCGCAGCACCCAACAAATGTCCGATTGCAGATTTTGTAGAAGACATAGACACACCTTCTGCCAAATCGCCAAACAATTTTTTGAAGCCTTGCACTTCTTTTATGTCTCCTACTGAGGTAGAAGTTCCATGAGCATTCACATATCCTATGTCTTTCAAATCAACACCATGATTTTTTGCCATATCGGTTGCTTTTTTCATTGCCCTGTAAGCACCATCTCCATCAGGAGCAGTAATATGATATGCGTCTCCGGTTATTCCGTAACCCACTACTTCTGCATAAATTTTGGCACCTCTTGCCAGCGCATGATCAAGTTCTTCCAAAACCAAAGCACCGGCACCTTCACCAATTACAAAACCGGAACGTTTTTTATCCCATGGACGTGAAGCCTCTTGTGGTTTTTCATTAAATTCAGATGTCAAAGCTCTCATGTTTCCAAAACCTGAAAGAGCCATAACGTTAACAGCAGCCTCAGAACCTCCGGTAACAATCAAATCATCATCGCCATATGCAATTGCTTTATACGAATCAATCAAAGCCGTTACACCGGTTGAACAAGCTGTTGAACAAGCCGAGTTTGTTCCTTTTAAACCATATCTTATAGAAAGATTTCCTGCCACCATATTTATCAGGCAAGATGGTATAAAGAACGGAGAAATTCTTCTGGCGCCATGTTCATAAAAAGCCACAGAATTTTCATATATTGAACCCAAACCACCGATACCGGAACCAAAAATAACGCCTGCTCTATATTTTTCATCTTCTGTTTGTGCTACCCATTTACTGTCTTCCACAGCGTCCACAGCGGCACAAATTCCATATAAAATAAATTTATCAAGTTTTTTCAATTCTTTTGCCGGAACAATTGTATCTGGATTAAAGTTGGGCAGTTGTTCTCCCCAAGGTACTTGAGCTGCAATTTTTACATTAATGTCTTTCAGGTCAAACGTATCAATTTTTGATATAGCACATTTTCCATCAAGCAATTGCTTAAAATTATGTTCCACACCTCTTCCAAAACCTGACAACATACCAAGTCCGGTAACAACCACTCTTCTCATTTAGTCAATCCCTCTAAAAAAATTAATTTTCAAGACCATATAAGAAAAAACTCGCTTAGTCAAGCGAGTTCATTTCTTAAAGTTCAAAAAACTCAGAACTAAGCGTTTTTAGAAATGTAATCAATTGCATCCTTAACACTTATAATTTTTTCAGCAGCTTCATCAGGAATTTCGCAACCGAATTCTTCTTCAAATGCCATAACCAATTCTACAGTATCCAAACTGTCGGCACCCAAATCATCAATAAAGCTAGCATTTTCGGTAACTTTAGTTTCTTCTACACCCAGATGCTCAGCAACAATTTTCTTAACGCGATTAGCTATATCAGTCATTTAATTAACCTCTAATTTTATTAATACAATTTTTGAACATTTTTAGTTCTGTTTGCTTGATAACATACAAATATATATTTTGACAAGCATTTTTTTCAAGTTAGGAAGTAAAAAAGTTATTTTTTTGCACATAATCAATATGTTGGCGATTTATTAACAAGCAGGTTTTTCTTGTTGTATATTATGGTAATTTTGCCACAATATAACGTATAAACAAAGCTTAAAAGGGGAAAGAAATGAAAAAATATATGCTTTTGGTGGTAGTGCTTGCAGTTTTAGCTGTTGCCGCGTGGTTTTACACTTCTCAAGAAAAGCAACAAGAAGTTCAACCACAAATGGTTTCTGCAGAAATTATCAGCGAAACAGAAGCTTCTGTTGAAGAAAACATTATTGAAACAGAAGGCATGATTGATGAAGAAGTTGAAGAAACAAACCCGGATGAAACCGAAGATGAAGGCGAAACGATTGTTTCCGAATAACTTTTTTGCTCAACAAAAAGTTGGTCGTTTCAGCATTGAAACGACCTTTTTTATTACTATTTTATAAAAAAATTGCAAGGAGACAAACATGAAAATAGGAATTATCGGCGCAGGATTTGTTGGTTCTGCCACAGCATTTGCTCTCATTATGAAAGGCATTGCCAGAAAAATTGTATTAATAGACTCCAATAAACAAAAAGCCATGTCAGAAGCAAATGACATTTCTCATGCAGCACCTTTTGCTTATGCTAACAAAATAAAAGCCGGAGATTATTCCGATTTATCTGATGCTCCAATTATCATCATCACCGCCGGTGCCAACCAACAACCGGGAGAAACCAGACTGGATTTAATAGAAAAAAACACAAAAATCATGCAAAACATCATTCCGCAAATTTTACGTTACAACTCCAACCCCATTTTGCTCATAGCCAGCAACCCCGTAGACATTATGACCCAAGTTGCATTAAAAGTATCAAATCTTCCTGCTTCTTCAGTAATAGGCTCCGGTACCATTTTAGACACATCACGTTTTCGCACATTACTTGGATATCATTTGGGCATATCACCTCAATCTGTCCACGCAAATGTTTTGGGAGAACACGGAGACTCAGAAGTTTTAATATGGTCCACTGCATCCGGCGGAACCATGCGCATAGAAGATTTGGCAAAAGAATTAAAACGCCCTTTTACACCGCAAATAAAAGCACAAATTGATGACAATGTTAGAAATGCCGCATACAAAATCATTGAGGGCAAAGGAGCCACATATTACGGCATTGCCGGCGGACTATGTAAAATATGTCAATCTATCATTTCAAATGAATATGCCATTTTGACGGTATCTTCATATCATCAAAAAATTGAAGGGATAGAAAACTTATGCCTTTCATTACCAACCGTAATCGGGCATAGAGGCATACATAATGTCATCTTTCCGTATTTTCATGAAGACGAACATCTTTTGCTTAAAAAAAGTTGTCAAATTTTAAAAGAATATGGGCAAAAAGCCTTATCATATTTATAAAAAGTAACCTTGCGTTTTATTTTTTTACTTATATACTTCCCAATAAACGGAGGATATAATGGTAAAAATAATTACCTTTGGGTGCAGATTAAACAGTTTTGAATCTCAGGTTTTAAAAGAAAAACTGGCAGACTATGATGACAATCTGATAGTAATCAATTCTTGTGCCGTAACACAAGAAGCTCAAAGACAATGCAAACAGGAAATAAGAAAAATCCGCAAACTTTATCCGAACAGCAAAATTGTCTTAACCGGATGTGCAGCCCAAACAGATCCGCAAACATTTTCCGACATGAAAGAACTTGACCTTGTGCTTGGAAACGCAGAAAAACAACATATTGAACAATATCTTAACAGCACACAAAAAACCCATGTGGGCAACATTTTTGACTTAAAAGCATGCGACTGCCACACCATAACCGGTTTTGAAGGAAGGCACAAAGCTTTTGTGCAAATACAACAAGGATGTTCTCACCGATGCACATACTGCATTGTTCCATATGCCAGAGGCAACAACAGATCTGTCAATGAGCAAGATATCATCAATCAAATACAAACTTTGGTAAATGCAGGTTTTAAGCATATTTGCTTAACAGGTGTAGATATTTGTTCATATAAACCTTCTTTTTCAGAGTTGGTAGGTAACATCTTGGATAAGGTTCCAAATCTTGATATCTTGTCGTTTGGTTCGCTTGATCCGGCATATATAAATGAAGATTTTATCATAAAATATGCCAACCACCCTCGCATATATCCTTACATGCATTTTTCCGTTCAATCCGGCGACAACCTAATTTTAAAAAAGATGGGACGCAGACACAACAGAGAGCACGTTATAAAAATCTGCAATTTATTCAAACAGCAAAACCCCGACATTGTTTTGGGCGCCGATTTTATTTGTGGATTTCCAACCGAAACGGATGAAAATTTTCAAAATACTGTTAAATTGGTCCAAGAAGCAAAACTTACCCGCTTGCACGTATTTCCATACTCTCAAAGAAACGGCACCCCTGCTGCCAAAATGGAACAAATACCGGTTAATATACGCAAAGAAAGAGCCGCTGTTTTGCGCTCAAAAGGAGAAGAATGCAATGTTTAAACTTTTTTCGTTTTTTGGCAAAAAAATAGATGAAAACACACTTGAAGAACTTTCAGATACGCTCATTACATCAGATTTTGGATCGCAAGCCACAAAAGAAATTATAGCCCAACTAAAAAATCAAAAAAATTCAGACTTAAAAGAAGCTCTATCTCAACAAATTTTAAACATTATCAAAAAAGTTGAACAACCTTTTCACATAGGCAAAGACAAACCTTTTGTGGTGTTGATGGTTGGTGTAAACGGTGCCGGAAAAACCACTTCAATAGGCAAATTGGCCCATATACTTATCAGCGAGCAAAAACTTAAAGTTTCTTTGGTTGCAGCAGACACTTTCCGTGCAGGTGCGGTTGAGCAACTAAAAGTATGGGGAGAAAAAAACAATGTTAAAGTATATTCCTCTCAAACATCAACAGACGCTGCAGCTCTTTGTTTTGATAGCTTAAAACAAGCCATAAATAATGGTGATGATGTTGTGTTAATAGACACTGCCGGCAGATTACAAAACAAAAACTCACTTATGGAAGAGTTGCAAAAAATTATCAGAGTAATCAAAAAAGTACTACCCGATGCACCTCATCATACATTAATTACCATAGATGCAACCACCGGACAAAACGCTGTTGACCAAATAAAAACTTTTTCAGAGCTGACAAATGTCTCCGGCATCATTGTTTCAAAATTAGATAGCACTGCCAAAGCCGGCTTTTTAGTTTCTCATGCACAAAGTTCAGACATTCCGGTATTTTTTGTCGGCACCGGAGAAGGCATAGAAGATTTTTCTGAATTTAACGCAAAAAGTTTTGTAGAACGCATAATGGAGAGCTAATTATAATGGAAGAACTTGCCACTTTTACCGTTTCACAAATTTCCCTTGCAATAAAAAATGTGGTAGAAACCAACTTTTCTTTTGTAAGAATAAGAGGAGAAATTTTTGGCTCAAAAAGAGCCGATTCCGGACACTATTATCTATCGTTAAAAGATGAAAACGCTGTATTATCTGCAGTTTGTTGGAAAGGTATTGCCAACAACCTAAACGTTGCCATTCAAGACGGCATAGAAGTTATTGCCACGGGCAAGATTACAACATTTTCGGGCAAATCTTCATATCAGCTGGTCATAGAACATATGGAAATATCCGGCATAGGCACACTTTTAAAGCTTTTGGAAGAACGCAAACAAAAATTTGCGCAAGAAGGATTGTTTGACCCTGCTCACAAAAAGCCTATTCCGTATTTACCAAACAAAATAGGGGTTGTAACTTCCCCAAGCGGAGCTGTCATCAGAGATATTATTCACCGATTAAAAGACAGATTTCCGGTTCCGGTTGTTGTATGGGGAACACCTGTTCAAGGCGCCGGAGCAGAAATAAAAATTGCCCAAGCCATAGACGGATTTAACCGCCTAGAAGACAAACCCGACGTAATCATTGTTGCCAGAGGCGGTGGCAGTTTGGAAGATCTGTGGTGTTTCAATGAAGAAATTGTAATTCGTGCCGTATATAATTCAGACATACCAATCATTTCTGCAGTCGGGCATGAAACAGATACCATGCTTATAGACTATGTTTCTGACCTCAGGGCCCCCACTCCGACCGGTGCGGCAGAAATGGCGGTTCCCGTAAAATCAGAGCTTATAATACAGGTAAACAACTTAAACAACCGCCTAAACAACGGCATATTAAATTATTTTGAAAATTTGCGCACAAAACTTACCTCTTTACGCAGAGGAATTCCCAATTTATCTCAGCTTATTGCAGAAAGTATTCAAAAACTTGACGACAAAAGCCAAAGATTAAAACTTGCATGGCAACACATTGTTGACAAACACTCTTTGATATTAGAGCAAATTTCTACACGTTTAGAAGCAAGCTCCATTCAATCTGTTTTAAACCGAGGTTTTGCATATATCAGCAACAAACAAGGCAAAATCATCAGCAATTCACAAACAGCTCAAAAAGAACATTATTTACAAATTCATTTTGCAGATTCCACAATAACCGCAGCACCTTTAAGGAAAAAAGATGACAAACAAGGCGATCTTTTTAATTTTTAGCATATTTTTTTCATTTTCCGCACAAGCTCTTGAAGTATGTGGCAATCTAAAGCAAGGAAACATTGTAAAAATAAAAATCCCCCAACAAGACAGCATTATTTACAATGGTAAAAAGCTTTATTCTGCCGACGGCATCTTTTTAATTGCTTTTGATAGAGATGCTCCGCTTTTGCAAAGTTTCAAATATGGTAACAATACCTTCAACTTTGAGCTTTCTGCCGGCAATTGGGACATTCAACACGTAAACGGTCTGGCTCAAAACAAAGTTACGCCGTCGGAACAAGAACAAAAAGCCATAGAATATGAAAACAGATCCATTCGCAACAGCCAAAAAGGCTATTATCCTTTTGCCTTTTGGAAAAGCGGATACATACAACCTGTAACGGGTAGAATATCCGGAGCATTTGGCGGACAAAGAATTATGAACTCTATCCCCAAAAGCCCCCACAGAGGCACAGATATTGCGGCACCTAAAAACACTCCCGTCAAAGCAGCACTTGAAGGCAAAGTTGTTTTGGCGGAACCAAATTTATTTTATTCAGGCAATGTTGTTATCATTGACCACGGATACGGACTTCATACCATATACGCACACCTAAACAACATAAACGTCAAAGTTGGTGAAAAAGTAAAAAAGCACCACATCATCGGCACTGTTGGTCAAACAGGCAGAGCCACCGGCCCTCACCTGCATTTTGGCGCCACATTAAATGGCATCAGGTTTGACCCGATGAGCCTAAAAAACATAAATGTGGAAAAATGCAAAACATTTTAATCAAAATAAAAGATATGAATATAATACAACAAAAACAACAGGACTAAAACAATGGAAATAATCATTTTATCAATCATACAGGGTATTACAGAATTTTTGCCCATCAGTTCATCAGGCCACCTTATACTGTTTTCCAACTTTTTTCCGTTTGCACAACAAGGATTAGCCACAGACGTTGCCGTTCATTTTGGTTCTGCAGTAGCCATTTTAATATACTTTCATAAATACATATGGCAAATGCTCCGCTCTTTATTAAAATCAAAATTATTGCCAAATTTCAAAGACTTTGGCAACAGATTAGCATATCTTTTAATTGTGGGCACTCTTCCCATAGTAATTTTTGGCTACATTTTCCTCAACACCGGTTTAGACGATGTCAGAAACATAAAAGTTGTTGGCTGGATGCTCTGCATTTTTGCAATTATATTATATATTGCGGACAAATCTTGTATGACCATAAAAAAACTTGAGCACATAACTTTTCTTGACGCATTGTTTATAGGCATTGCCCAGTGCGTATCTCTCATTCCCGGCACATCACGTTCAGGGGTAACCATAATAGCCTCACGTCTTTTAGGATTAGAGCGCAAATCTGCCGCCCAATTTTCCATGTTGCTTGCCATTCCCGCCATACTTGGCGCCACATTTTTGGTTAGCTATGAATTGTATAACATGGGTCACATTGCCGACATCATAAACGTTCTTGATGCCACGGCATATTCATTTATTGCTTCTATTTTTGCCATATACATATTAATATGGTGGGTAAGCAAATATACATTTTTGCCATTTGTCATATACAGACTTGCCCTTGGCATCACTTTGCTTTTACACAGCTACGGATACATAAACCTTAAGGCCCTGTTTTAATTCATGATAAACCAATTAATGAATACCAAACAACCCAATAAAAAAAACAGTCCTGAGTTTCAAACTCAGAACTGTTTTTTTATTACTCAACTGTTAACTCTAAAACAGGGCGAACAAAACGTCTTAAGTTTTGTTCTTCCCAACCTCGTTTACCAGTACGAAAATCTAAGCACCACGCATAACCAGCTGTGGTTTCCTCTCCGGTCCAGTATACATAGTTACGACATTTCTTACCAATGGTACTAAAAGTTTTCTCTACAGGAGGATACTCATCATATACATCTCTTATACCACTTGCACTATACCAAATAATTTTTTCATTCTTCTTGCAAGGATATGAAAAATTATCTAAATACTTTATGGCTTCATCCCAACTCAAAAGTTGTTCTTTAATATTAAAGAGATCAGATGCAGTCAAATCTCCGCAAACGGTGGAAGTAGTATACTCAACCAACTCAACAATTGCCTTGATTCTTTTAGGCAATATATCAAAAGAAAAGGTATCATCTTCATACCAAATCATGCCAACTTTAACTTGTGTAATGTCGATTTTAGGTCGAGATTTTTTGGGCTCTTTAACCGGTGGCAATTTAGTAAAATAGTCAAATACATCACCTCGGGTTAATCCCAGATTTGCTGCAAACTCATCAACCTGAGCCAGTTTTTTTTGTTTTTCATCCATAATTATAAATTTTTAAATTGAACATACTAATTAAATTGTAGTTCATTATTTACCATACTTTCCCATTTTTGCAACAAAAAACTCCCCAAAGGGAGTATAAGAGGTGTTCCAAAGTTGATGAATTGTTAGAAGCAATAATAGAGAATGCTTATGATATCAATAGAGGGTATGATGAACTATATGGAGATAAAAATTAAAAAGGTTGTTTAGAATAAAATTAACTTTTATCTAATTATAATCAAAATATGATTGATACATTAAAAAGGTATAATGACATATTTATGCAAAACTATTCCAGAGGAGATGAGAATAGTATAGAAGCTTTTAAATACACAGATTGTAATTCTAAGCTTATTTTAACTGCTCCTCATTCCACTCGTAGCTTTTGCAATAAAAAAGAAAAAATGGCTGATTTGTATACAGGGGCACTTGTAAAATATTTAGGAGAGCAAAATAATGTATCAACAATTGTTAGAACTAAATATACTCCATATAAAGCTCTTATTTCCGATTGGATTATACAAAACAATACACATGAACACTATTTTTTAGATATTCATGGTTTTAATCAAGATGTTGGTTATGATATTTGTTTAGGTATCGGTGGGTTTGAAGAAAAAAATTATCCTTATTTGCAAGAAATCATTAAAATTGCTCAAAAATATAATTTGAAAACTATCGTAAACCATCCAAACTATTGTGGTATAAAAGGTCTCACCGGTAGATATCAAAAAATATTTAATAGCCCAAATGTTATTCAAATAGAAATAAAAAAAGAACTAAGGGATTTCTTTAATCATTATGATAAAGTTAAAAACATAACAATACCGTTTTTAACTGATGTTATCAATTTTTATAAAAAATAATTTTTT
>JAZNSB010000066.1:0-16200 GCA_045590955.1 Alphaproteobacteria bacterium
GGGCTGATGAATTTGTTTCAAATGCCAAGTATTTTAGTGAAGAGGTTAGAAAGCAAATAGCTGCAAAATTTGGTGAAGATGCGTTATATGAAGGCGGTTTAATTGTGCGAACAACCGTAGATCCGAAATTGCAAAACATTGCAACAAAAGTTTTGAGAAAGCAACTGGAAGCTTATGATACACGCCATGGTTGGAGAGGCGCTGTAACTAATATGCCGTTGAATGAAAATTATTTAGAAGAATTCAGAAAATTTCAGATGCCAAAAGGCGCAGATAAAACTTGGCAAAAAGCTATTGTGACTAAAGTTGAAAGATATAATGCATATGTAACTCTTGAAGATGAAACAGAAGGAATAATTAATCTGTCTGTGCTGGAATGGGCAAAAGAGCCTTTGAAAGAACAAAAGACAGGCCCGGCTCCGCAAAGTGTTTCTCAGGTGCTTAATTTGGGCGATGTGATTTTTGTGCAAAAAATGGATGAACAAACAATTGCCAAAAAGAAATTGCCGGAGAATTCGTATTATTTGAAACAATTGCCCAAAGTTGAAGGAGCTTTGTTGGCAATGGACCCACATACCGGCAGAGTGTTGGCTTTGGTTGGCGGTTATGATTTTGAAAAATCTGAATTTAACAGAGCTTTTCAGGCGGTGAGACAAACAGGGTCTTCCTTTAAGCCGTTTGTTTACTTGGCAGCTTTAGACAATGGGTATTCTCCGACAGATTTGATTTTGGATGCTCCGTTTATTTTTGATCAAGGTCCGGGATTGCCAAAGTGGAAACCGGTAAACTATTCTACCAAGTTTTACGGACTTACAACATTGCGCCAAGGAGTAGAAAAATCAAGAAATTTGATGACTGTAAGACTTGCTCAGGCTTTGGGTATGAAAATTGTGGCAGAATATGCCAAAAATTTGGGAGTTAATGATGAATTGCCGGAATTGTTATCCATGTCTTTGGGTGCAGGAGATACAAAACTTGTAAAAATGGTAAATGCTTATGCTCTGTTTGTAAACGGCGGAAAGCAAATTGCTCCGTATCTGATAGAGCGAATCCAAGACAGAAACGGAAAGACAATACTTAAACATGATAAAAGGGTTTGTCCGCAATGTAAGGCAACAGAATATACAAAACAAAACGTGCCGGAGTTGACCGATGAAAGAGAACAGTTAATTGATCCGCTGAGCGCATATCAGATGACATCTATTTTGGAAGGTGTTGTGCAAAGAGGAACAGGTATTAGATTAAAATGGCTTAACAGACATTTAGCAGGCAAAACCGGAACAACAAACCAAAGTAAAGATGCATGGTTTATAGGATTTTCTCCGGATCTTATCGTTGGAACATATGTGGGTTTTGATGAACCTTCTACCTTGGGTAAGAAAGAAACAGGTTCTTCTATTGCAGTGCCTATATTCTATGACTTTATGAAAGAGGCTTTGAAAGATACTCCTAATTTGCCGTTTAGAATTCCATCCGGAATTAAACTTACCAGAGTAAATTATCATACCGGAAAACCGGCAACTCCTTTGGACGATAATGTGATTTTGGAAGCAATAAAACCTGAAATGGATTTGGAAAAACAACCGCAAAAAATTATTGGTGATGAAGAAGAGGCAACAGAACTTAGCGGAACTAAAACAATGTTTGATACAAAAACGCAAAATTCTGATTTGCAAATCGGCGGACAGTATTAAGAGGAAAAAATGAGAACAGAAGTTTTTGATATTGTAAGAGACATTAAGCAATCTTTGGATTTGCTGAGGAGGTCTCTTTGACTACGAAAATGCCAAAATAAAACTGGAACAATTACAAGAAGATAGTCAAAATCCACAGTTATGGGATGATGCGCAAAAAGCTCAGAAAATAATGAAAGAAAAAAATAATCTGGAGTTTAATTTGTCCAGATATGAAAGTTTGCAGTCTCAATTTGATGAAGCAGTGGAATTGGAAGAAATTGCCGAAGCAGAAAAAGACGAACAAATGTTGTTGGAGCTTAGCTCTTCGTTTGAAAGTTTAAAAAAACAGGTAAAGTATGCAGAACTTGAAGCATTGTTATCTGGGGAAGCAGATGAAAATGATGCTTTTTTGGAGGTCCATGGGGGCTCTGGCGGAACAGAAGCTCAAGATTGGGCATCTATGCTTTTGAGAATGTATGAAAGATGGGCTGAAGACCATAAATATAAAGTGGAATTTTTGGAAGAAACTCAGGGCGAAGTGGCAGGCATTAAATCTGCAACAATTAAAATTTGTGGCAGAAATGCTTACGGATGGCTTAAACATGAAACAGGTGTGCACAGGTTGGTAAGAATTTCTCCGTTTGATTCAAATGCCAGAAGACATACAAGTTTTGCTTCTGTGGGAGTGTATCCGGTTTTGGATGATAATATAGAAATTGAGATAAAAGAAAGCGATTGCAGGGTTGATACTTATAGGGCAAGCGGTGCCGGAGGACAACATGTAAACAAAACAGATTCAGCAGTAAGAATTACTCATGTTCCGACAGGAATTGTGGTTCAGTGTCAAAATCAGCGTTCGCAATTTCAAAATAGAGAAGCTGCATGGAAAATGCTTAAAGCCAGATTATATGAGATTGAGCTTAAAAAAAGAGAAGAAAAAGCCCAAGATGTGAGGGATGCGCAAACAGATATCGGTTGGGGACACCAAATTCGTTCTTATGTGTTGCAACCTTATCAAATGGTTAAAGATTTGAGAACAAGTGTTGAAACTTCTGATTTTAAAGCGGTGCTTGATGGTGATATTGATGTTTTTTTGAGTGCGGCATTGGCAAACAAGGTATAAAAAATGAAAAAACTTTCTGCCAGAACATATAAAATTAAAAAATTTTTTGACTATGCGGGTGTGATGTGTCTGTTTGGTTTTTTGATTTTAATTTGGCAGTTATACAGAGCACCTCTTGAGGTAGATTTTCTAAAACCCTATATTCTAAGAGCTCTTAATCAAGATGACAGTCAGTATACAGCAACAGTTGATTCTGTGCGTATTGAGTTGGTGCGTTCAATAAAACCAATAAGAATTATTGCAAAGGATTTTGTATATAAGAAAAACGACGGAAGCTTTTTAGTAAGAGCGCCAAAGACTTTTGTGTCTTTCAGTTTGGTGGCGTTATTAAACGGTATGATTGCTCCATCTTCTGTTACGGTTAACAATCCTAAAATATATATTTTTAATACTTATGGAGTGGAAAAAAACAAACAAAATGAAGTAAATAAAAAGAAAATTACCTATTATTTTGATAATTTTGAAAATTTTTTGGAAAGGTTTAATGCTCCGGATAAAACTTATGTGGAAAGCTATATTAATGAGTTAAAAATTGTAAATGCAGAAGTGGAACTACATGAAGTGGATTTGGGTAGAAAGTGGCTTTTTTCCAACCTTAACCATGATTTAGAAAGAAAGTTTAAAGGAATTGTCGGGCAGTTTAACGGAAAACTTAAAGTTAATGATAAAGAAACTACAGCTTATCTTAAAATGGAATTTAGACCGGAATTTAATAAATTGGCAATTGAAGCCGGCGTTAATAATCTGATACCATCGGAATTTGCACAAACATATAGAGATTATGGATTAGATTTTGGTTTGCAACATGTTAAATTGCCGATAAATTTACAAATATCTTCAATGATTAATTTTGCTGAAGTGTTAAATAATAAAGAAAACATTATTCAAAGCTTGGATAAGGCAATTGAAAAAATAAGTTTTCAAGTTGAAGGAAAAGATGGGTCAATAGCATTTAATGATAATGCAGATTTAAATTATAAAGTTTCTTCCGTGGCATTTAAAGGAGAACTTGAAGGTAATTTGGAAACCATAAAAATTGCCGGAGCTCAATTTGACCTGGATAATCAGCGAGCGGTGTTGAGTGCAGACATTAGCGGTGTAAGAAAATATATTTTAGAAAATGATAAGAAAGATTTGGATTTTGTAATTAAAGCAAATGTATCTGAAATGAAAATAGATGATTTGAGTAAGTATTGGCCAAAGTATTTGGGGCAAGCGGCATGGGTTTGGTGTGATGATAGCTTGAGTAACGGTAAAGTAAAAAATGCTGAGTTTCTATTTAATTTGGGATTTGATAATAAAATAAATGATGTGGTGTTTAAAAACTTAATCGGAAAAGGCGATTTGGAAGATGTGTCGGTTGATTATTTGAAAGGAATGCCGGCGGTAAATAATACAAACGGACAGATATTTTTTGCTAAAGACAATATAAAAATAGACATTGATAATGCAAATTCTAATGATGTGGACTTAAAGGGCGGATATGTAAGATTATATGATTTGAATAAAGACAGAAATTATGCCGATATCAGTCTTGTAATAGATGGAACAATTGAAGATGCTCTTAAACTGATAAATCATCCACCTTTGGAATTTGCAGATGAGATGGGATTAAAACCTGATACAATAAAAGGTCATGCTCTTACAGATTTGGGACTTACTTTTGAGTTGAAAAAAAATCTTACTCCAAATGAAGTGATGGTAAACGTTAAGTCAGAATTGACTGATGTTGTGTTTTTAAATGCAATTAAAGGTAAAGATGTTAGGGCAGATAATCTGTTGTTAAAGGTTAATAATGACGGGCTTGACTTGGAAGGAAAGGCTTCTTTAGATGGAGTTGATTTAGATTTATATTGGCATGAAACATTTGTGGATAAGACATATAATAGCAAATATGTGTTAAAATTTGTCTTTGATGAAAATTTAAAGAAAAAGCTTGGCTTGGAAAATCTTAAAGTTTTAAAAGAACCATATGTGCAAGGAACTCCGGTTGTTGAGGCAGAGATAGTTAAGGCAGGAAATAATATAAACATTGAGATGAATGTTGATATGTCTGAAGCAAAAATAGATTTTGCAGCCTTGGGAATTAAAAAAGATAAATTCAAGCCGGCAAATATGAAGATATCCCTTTTGCTGAAAAATGATAAATTATATGATATTCCTTATTTTGAGTATAAACAGGAAGATTTTGAGCTAAACGGAGATGTTAAACTGGCAAAAAATCAGGAAGTAGAGCAGATAAACATAAAACAAATTAAGGGAATAAAAACTAATGCAGCGGCAAAAATTGAATTTTTGCAAAATCCGGAAATAATGACCGTAAATATATCCGGAAATGAATATAATTTGGAAAAACTATTTGAAAAAAATGAAGAAAAAATTGCCGTAAGAAAAGCTGCAAAAAAACAAGGACTGTTTATAAAAGAAAAAGATAATGATGATTGGGAAGAGAAAGTTAAAAATTCTAAAATCAATATAGCTGTTAATAAACTTTGGACAGCTAAAGATGCCGTAATAAATAATTTTGCCGGCGTGGTAGAGTTGGAGCAATCAAAAGGCATAAAAGAAATGCATATGGTTGGTAACTTTATTGGTAAGGGACATAAGTTTTTAAAATTTGATTATATCCCAAGAAATGAAGAACATTTACTTTCTGTGGAAAGTAATGATGCAGGGGCAACTTTGAAATTTTTGCGAATATATGATAATATGCGAAGCGGCATGCTTAGAATTGAAGCAAAAAGAGATAAAAACAAAGAGATGGTTGGGCACGCTTTAATAAGAGAGGCTAATTTGTATAATACACCGGTTTTGGCAAAGGTGTTGAGTTTGGCTTCGTTGACAAGTTTGGTAAATCTTTTGACCGGAGACGGAATTGTATTTACGCATATTGATGTGCCGTTTGAATATAAAAATAAAGTGCTTTATGTAAATGAAGCAAAGGCAAATGCTGCTTCAATCGGAATTAATGCTACAGGCTTTTATGACAGAGGTTATGAACATTATGATATAAAAGGTGTGATGGTGCCTCTGACAGGATTAAATAATCTTATTAAAAACATTCCTTTGGTTGGCAATTTATTGGCAGGAAAAGATGGAACTGTTTTTGCCGCAAATTATACAATAAAAGGAGATGCAGATGAGCCGGAAATAGATATTAATCCGCTGTCTTTGCTTAGTCCGTCTTCTTTGAAAGATCTGATGGCAAAGGTTTTTGGAAATAATTAATTTTATTTGTTGATTAAACAAAAAAAGTGTCCAGAAGTTTAAAATATCATATATATTTAACTTGTTATGAGTGTAATGATTGATCATTTTTTGCAAGTAATCAAATGGCCGGTGGCAGTACTGGCTGTGTTGTTATTGCCGGCATTTGTGCAGGCATTTGACTATTTTCATCTGGTGAATATAAAGTTTTTGGTCTTTATGGCAGGAATTTTTTTGTTTTTGGTGTTTATTCGCACAATGGCAGATAAAGAACTGCGTGTATCTACAGAAATTTTGGCACATGAGTTCGTGCATGCAATTTTTGCTTTACTGACATTTCATAGAGTAAGTAAGGTCAATGTAAAAGATGATAATTCCGGCGGGTCAATGACATTTAAAGGAGAGGGAAATTGGCTTATTGTGATAGCTCCTTATTTTTTCCCGTTGTTGCCGATGTTTTATATGATTGTGGCTTCTTTATATGCAGCATATTTTCCATTGAATAAGACATTGGTGATAACAATGCATTTGCTTTTGGGGTTTTTTACCGGCTATCATTTAGATATGGTGGTGTCACAAATTCATGAAAAACAAACAGATTTGCCTAAAGTTACATATAAGTTTTGTGTAATGTTTTTGCCGGCAGCAAATTTATGGGCTGTTGAAATGATAATGGCCTTTAACTCAAAGGGCTGGGAAGGAGTAAAGTTATTCCATCAGCTTATATATAAGCTCTGCCAGAGAAATTTAGCCTATGTGATAAATTTGTTATTTTAAATAGAATCGTATTTGTTTTGTTGGTCTTGAGGATTAAACTTTATATAGCGATATTCTATGGCTATATATGAATTGCCGTCTCCATCAACATTTGCTTCTAATGCGGCTGTTGTATCGGAATCTCTGAAAACCGCATATAAAACAGCTGTTCCTTTTTGAAGCTGTGATAAAAATTTCGGATTCCACATAGAGTTGTCTGCAATGTTTTCTTCTTGTTCAGAAGAAGTTTCTTCCTGAAAGGTTTCTGTGGGAATAAAGGTTTGTTGTGCATTGCCATATTTTTTATCTAAAAGATTATAATACATTTCATATTGTTCTTTTAATTTTGATGCATTTGGCGTTTCATCTGTTAAAAATATTCCTTTGGCATATATACGAAACAGATTATTGTTGTGGTCAAAATTTAATATAATTTGCTGAAAATCTGAGTTTGGTTTAGGCAGATTTCTGGCAAGGAATGAGTGCGCATAATCAGGAATTTGTGTGGGAGAAAGAAAAACTCCAAGAGATTTTATAAAAGATGGGTCTTTTTGCCAGTAAAGACCAAAGGGGGCGGAAATCATTTGTGCTTGAGGTTTGATATGTTTTTTTTCTTTTATTTTTGTTTCAATGCGTTGTTTTTGTAAAGCGTCTCTGTCTATTTTTAAAGGACGAATTTCTTTGTTGAACAGTTGTTTGGTTTCTCTGGAAAGTTGTTCTTGTTTGGCTTTTTGTTTAATTTCTTCAGAAAAAAGCAAATCTTCGGTTATAATTTCTTGTCCAATACTTGGTGTGGCAGAAATTAAAGATATAAAAAATATGAAAAATAAACCAAACATTTTTCCCCCGATAAAAAAAACAAATTGAACACTGTTCATAAGTATTATATATTTATTACCAGATAATAATATAACAAGATGATTAAAAAATGTTAAAAGACAATGTATATGAAAAATTAATTGAAGCAGGAAAATCTTTGGTGCAAACCAAAGGAGCAGACTATTTAACAGCAAGAAAGCTTTCTGCAGCAACAGGTTTTTCTGTGGGAACAATTTATAATCAATTTGAAAATATGGATGCTTTTTTGCTGGAGCTTAATATCAATACTTTAAAAGAGCTAAAGCAACAGTTGCAAAATGTTGTAATTGGTACTGATCCTTATGTGAATTTGAACTTATATGTTGATGCGTTTGTAAATTTTGTGCTTAAAAACAAAGGATTGTGGTTTGTTTTGTATAATTTCCACGTTACCACAAATTCCAAAAAACTTACAAAAAAATATCTGCGTCAGATGATGGAAGTGGTTAATTTTTGGAAAACAAGTTTTAACAAGGCTTATGAAAAAATGCCTCAGAAAGAAAAAAAACTGTCTTTGCAGGTGTTATGGCTGTCAATTTTTTCTCTGAGCTCTTATTTAACAACACAAACGTTAGATAACATGAGTGGAGTGAGCAAATATAATATATGCAAACTTTTGTTTAATGTTTATTTGGCTGGGCTAAAGGTATTAAATAAATGATGGAAGATATTTGGAATCTGGTAAACTCTGAAAAGGTACTTACAATGATAACATCAAACAGATTTTATCTGATATTGCTTGTTATTATTTTAATTAAGATGAAAAATGCAACATATAAAAATTTGTGGCTATGTGCGTTGATAAATGTACCCGGAACATTGTTACACGAAATTATGCATTTGTTGGTAGGATGGTTGATGAATGCAAAGCCATGTAATTTTACAATTTTGCCAAAAAGAAATCCAACCGGTGAATATGTTATGGGAAGTGTGGGTTTTAGAAATATAAGATTTTATAATGCCATACCGGCGGCTTTGGCTCCATTGTTGTTGTTACCAATAGGTTTTTATTGCAACAGATATTTGTTGCCAATTATTCCTATTAACATTGTAACATATGTATTATATGTTTTATTGCAAACCATCATTATTGAAAATTCCATACCTTCCAGAGCAGATTTTAATGTGGCCAAAAAATTTTTTTGGGGAATCGTTTTGTATGGAGCAATGCTTGCGGTAATTTTATATCGTTTTTTCCAAGATTTTAATAATTTCCTGAGTTATTAATTTTGCATCGCCATAAAGCATGAGAGTGTTTGGCTCATAAAATAACGGGTTATCAATTTTTGAATATCCGTAAGATAGCGAACGTTTAACAAAAATAACGGTTTTTGATTGCCAAACCTGTAAAACAGGCATGCCAAAGATGGGAGAGTTCTTATCTTTTAATGCTAAAGGATTTGTGATGTCATTTGCACCTACCACATATGCCACATCACAATTACTAAATTCAAAGTTGATGTCTTCCAGAGAAAAGATGTCTTTATAATCTATGCCTGCTTCGGCAAGCAAAACGTTCATATGGCCAGGCATTCTGCCGGCAACAGGGTGTATGGCAAATTTTACGTTAATTTTCAGCTGTTCTAATTTATCAGCTAATTCTTTTAAAGCAATTGCTCCGCCGGAAGCTGCTACTCCATATCCGGGAACAATGATAATGTTTGCGGCATTTTCCATAAGATATGCTGCTTCAGGAGCAGAAGTGGTTTTAACTGTTTGATTTGCAGAAGAAATTTCTTTGAAATTGGTTGAATGAATTTTTCCGCTTAAAATGTTCAATATGGATCTGTTTGAGGATTTGCTCATGATGAGTGATAAAATGAGGCCGGAAAAACCAACCAAAGAGCCGACAATTATTAAAAGTTGGTTCTTTGTGGCAAAGCCTATAAAAACACAAGCCCATCCTGACATAGAATTTAATATGGATATAACAACAGGCATATCTGCTCCGCCGACAGGAAGTGTGAATAACACGCCAAAAAACAAAGAAAATAAAATAAGAAGTATTAAAAAAAAGATGTTGTAAGAATTGTATAAATATGTGCTGAAAATAATAAGAGATGTTAATGTGATATATATTATTAATCGGTTTTTAAATGAGTATGATGTTTGAAATTGGAGTAAATGCTGTAATTTGAAAAAAGCAATAATGGAACCGGAAAAGGTAATGCCTCCCACAATCAGACCAAAAATATCAAATGCATATGAATGGGAAAATTCTATCATTTTAGAACATGAAACAAGTAGGGCAGATAATCCGCCAAGTCCATTTAAAACGGCAATGGTTTGGGGTAGAGAGTTTAATTTTACTTTCTTTGCCAATAAAACACCTATGAAAAAGCCACAAAAAATTGAAACTGAGGTATAAAAAAAATTGTATGTATGAAAATAAAAAATATAAATAAATATGGCAAAGAGCATTCCTAAAAGGCCAATTAAATTACCGTTTAATGCGTGTTTAGGTGATGCTAAAGAGCGAATGGATATGATAAAAAGTATTGATGATAAAATTGAAATATATGAAATCATTTGTCTTTCCTTTGTTTGAACATTTCTAACATTCGGAAGGTTAGAAAAAATCCGCCAAAAATGTTAATGGAAGCCAAAAATATGGAAAATTGGCTTAAAAATGTGACAATGTGCGTTTGTGTTTGCGAAGTAATTATGATTCCCCCGATAATTATAATGCCGGAGATTGCATTTGAAACACTCATTAAAGGTGAATGAAGGTTAGGTGTTACCCCCAAAACCACAAAATAACCAATAAAACAAGAAAGAACAAAAATACTTAATAAACACATTATTTATCTCCTTTGTTGAGACAGCTTTTTGAAATTATTTCATCAGAAAAATCAAAATTTAATGATAGAAAATTATAAATGTTTTCTGCAAATAAAGCGCTGGCAGAATTGGCAACGAGTGATGCAAGGCGGTTGTTTCTAATGATGATTATATTATTGTTTGGGGCAACAGAGTTTGCTCCCATATCAATTATAATGCATTGTTTTTTTAATAAGGCCAAATCTGTTTTGGTTAATAAAAGTCTTGCTTTTTTGCCAAATTGAGAAATGCTGCAAATGATAATGTCAATGGTTGGCAAAATTTTATGAAATTCTGTTTTATTTATATATGATGCTCCAACAGAAACAGCCTGTTCTGCAGTTTGAGGGTTGTTATCATAAGCAAATACAATGCCACCAAGCCTTTTTGCTGTTGCAGCGGCTTGGAGTCCGGCAATTCCAAGGCCGATTATTAAAAATTTTTGGGCGGGAATTGTGCCTGCTGAAGTCATTAACATGGGAACGACTTTTGAAGACATATCAGATGCAAGCAAAGAGGCTTTGTATCCGGCAATGTTATCTTGAGAAGATAAAACGTCACACATTTGAGCTCTGGAAATGCGAGGAATTTTTTCTAAGGCATAGCATCTGATTTTTTTATACTTTATCAATTCTAAAGGATATTGATAGTAAAAGTTTGAAATTAAAGTGCAACCGTTAGGAAGTTTTTCAATTTCTTTATCAGAAAGTCTGTTTACCGTTATAAAACAGTTACATTGTTTATAAATTTGATTTATATCTGATGAAATTTGGCATCCCGAAGATATATATTCCTGATTGCTGAAACCTGCTTTAAGCCCGGCATCTTTTTGGCAAAAAATTTGATGTTTATCGCAAAGTTTTTTGCAAACTTGTGGAGTTATTGCCACTCTGTTTTCTTGCTTTTGTGTTTCTTTTAAAATTGCAATAATCATTTGTAAACTTTCTTGTATTATGCTGATTTGTAAATAGTGTTAAGAAAGATTTTTTCAATGTTGGAATTGTTTTTTATATTTTGCAAAATAAGCATCATGTCTTTTGGTGGCGGTCTGGTTGTTTTGGCAGTGATGCGTAAAGAGCTTGTGCTGAAAAGGAAGTGGCTAAAAACAGGGCAATTGTTGGATTTGTATTCTTTGTCCCAATGTATTCCCGGGGTGATAATTATAAATTTGGCCGCTTTTGTCGGACATAAAAAATATGGCAAGAAGGGAGCTGTATTGGCTGTGTTGGGAACAATTATTCCTCCATCTTTGTTAGTTTTGTTGTTTACAGTATTGTTAAATCAATATGTTCATCTTGATTGGGTTCAGCAAATGCTTGCCGGAATTAGAGTAGGGGTGGTGGCAATTATTATTAAGATGGCAATATCTTTGTGGAAAGATGCGATAAAAGACCAACAGGCTGTGATTATTGCTGTTTTGGCAGGTATATTGTTATTGTTCTTTAATAACTTGCCACTGTTAGTGTTGTTTGTATGTGGTGGAATCGGCTATTTATTAAATTGGAGAAAAAAATGATATATTTATTGATTTTTTTTGAATTTTTTAAAGCCGGCTTGGCTGCCTTTGGTGGTGGGTTGGTATTGATTCCTATATTGTTACAAGTTGGAAATGTTAATGGCTGGTACAATGCAGAGGAGTTTGCCGATATGGTGGCAATGGCAAATTCTTTGCCTGGCCCGATAGGAACGAATCTTGCCACAAATTGCGGGTATAAAATTGCCGGTTTTTGGGGTGCCGTGGTGGCAGATGTGGCTTTGGTGTTACCGTCTTTATTGATGGTTTTTGTAATGGTAAGATTTTTGCGGAAATATGCAAAAAGTAATGCTTTTGAAACTGTGATGAAATCTATAAGACCTGCAATTGTAATGATGATTTTATTTGCAGTGCATGAGTTAGG
Organism: Alphaproteobacteria bacterium; assembly: GCA_045590955.1. Classification (GTDB taxonomy): domain Bacteria; phylum Pseudomonadota; class Alphaproteobacteria; order RF32; family CAG-239; genus JAZNSB01. Next base: position 12,339 of record JAZNSB010000066.1, read on the forward strand.
TTCTATGGCTCTTGTCGGTATAAGGGAATGGGCTTTGCTTGCCGGATTGTTATTGTTGATGATAAAGTATGAAAAAAACCCCATATTCTACATTATAATATCTGCAGTTATGGGGTTGGTTTTACAGCTATAAGCAAATTACAAATCAAGAGCTTTTTTGTATGTATCTAACAAAGCGTCTTGGTTGTCTCTATCGGCAGCATCCATTTTTCTGAGCTTTAAGATGGTTCTCATAATTTTTGGATCAAAACCGGCAGACTTTGCTTCTGCAAAAATGTCTCTGATATCTCTGCCCAAATCTCTTTTTTCTTCTTCTAAACGTTCAATTCTTTCTATTAAAGAACGAAGTCTGTCTTTGGCAATTCCTCCAACCTCTGTCATATTATTTTCTCCTTATTTTTAAACTGTCTGAAAGATAACAATTTAATAGTTTTTTGACAAGCAATAAATTTGTTGTTAACTAATTTGAATTAAAATGTATAAAAACAAAATTTGATAAAAGAGGAAATTATGCCCCAGAATACTCATACAAAGATATTAGCCACAATTGGTCCGGCAACATCTACAAAAGAACAGATAGAAAAATTGATAGATGCAGGCGTTGATGCGTTTAGAATCAATTTTTCTCATGGAAAACAAGAAGAGCATAAAGAAAGAATAGATTTTATAAGAAAATTGGAAAAAAAGAAAAAAATCCATGTATCTATTTTGGCAGATTTGCAAGGACCAAAACTTAGAATTGGTGAGTTTGAAACAGAAAGTGTGCAACTTAAAGAAGGACAAGAGTTTGAACTGGTATTAAATGACATTAAAGGAAACTCTGAAAGAGTTACTTTACCTCACAAAGAAATTTTTCAGGCATTACAGGTTGGTGATGAGTTGTTGCTTAATGACGGAAATATAAGGTTGAAAGTATTGCAAGCGACTCCGACAAAAGCAATGACCAAAGTTATGGTTGGCGGTCTTTTGTCTGCTCATAAAGGAGTTAATTTGCCGAATGTAACATTGCCAATTAGAGCAATTACCCCAAAAGATGAAAAAGATTTAAAATTTGCCTTAAAGTGTGGTGTGGATTGGGTTTGTTTATCTTTTGTGCAAAAGGCAGAAGATGTAGAATATGCCAAAAAGCTTATTAAAGATAAAGCATGGATAATTACCAAAATTGAAAAACCAAGTGCAATTGATGACTTGGATAAGATTTTGAAAATTACGGATGCAGTAATGGTGGCAAGAGGAGATTTGGGAGTAGAATGTCCTTTGCAAAAGGTTCCCGTATTGCAGAAAAAAATTGTTTCTGCCTGCAGATTGCATGCTAAACCGGTGATTGTTGCAACTCAGATGCTAGAATCGATGATAAAAACACCAACACCAACCCGTGCAGAGGTATCTGATGTGGCTTGTGCTGTATATGATGGAGCAGATACGGTAATGCTATCTGCAGAAACTGCAGTTGGAAAATATCCAATAGAAGCAGTAAAAATGATGAGAAATATCATATATCAAGTAGAATCTGATCCGTTGTTTTATCAGTTTATGCACGCAGGTAGGTTAAAACATCATTCTGTCAGCGCATCTGATGCAATTACATTTGCGGCAGGAGATATTTCTGATGTGTTGGCAAAAGTTAAGGCAATTGTTACACTAACCAGCTCCGGATCAACTGCCTTGCTGACAGCAAGAGAGCGCCCAAATGAACAAATTGTGGCGATTACGCAAGAAGAATCTGTGGCAAGAAGATTGGCTTTGGTGTGGGGTGTTAAGAGTGTGATTAATAAAGAGACATTTAAGCACTTTGATAGGGTTGATACGGCGGTTGTTAAAATTGTTAAAAATAACGGTTTTGCCAAATCTGGAGATCATATTGTGATAACTGCAGGTTTTCCGTTGGGCAAAAAAGGCGGAACAAACTTGTTGCATACAATAAAGTTGTAATAAAAAAGCCCCGCAGTTGCGGGGCAAATTTTTATATAAAAGACTATCCTTGACGAGTTTTAAGCTTAGGATTCTTTTTGTTAATTACATATATACGGCCTTTACGTTTAACCATCTTGCAATCTTTATCACGAACTTTTGCCGTCTTAAGTGAACTTTTAATTTTCATTGTCTTATCCTCTTTTTTATCTTTGACTTGGCGGTAAAATATGATAAATATTATTCAATGTCAATTATAAAATTTATGAAAAGGTTGATTTTTTGAGAAAATTTATATTAATTTTGTGTTTTTCTTTGGTTTCATGGGATTTAAATGCCAAAGTAAGCTATATGGAAGAAGCTCAAACATTGGGATATGTATCCGGTCAGGGGTTGGCTTGCAAATCTGCAAAATATGATGATTTTGAATTGCTTGCCAGAGCAATTCTGCTGACAAAAGCACAAAACAATGAAGAACTGAATGAAGCTTTGTATCAGTATGTAAGCAAAAAAGCAGAAGCGTATATGGGTAAAAAGCTTGATGGAATGTATGATTGTAGAGAAATTGTACAAGCTTTTGATAAACAAGAGATTTTTAAGTCAAGGCTTTTGGCAGACGGAACAATATATATGTATGATGGAACGGTTTTGAAGCCCAAGAACCCATATGACGCAACACAGATACATAAAAAAGATCCGAATATTCATAAAAAATTAGAAAAAATTTATAAAAGAAAACAAAAAAGAAAATAATTAACAATAAAGAAAGAGGAAAAAATGGTCGCTTATCAATGTCAATTATAAAATTTATGAAAAGGTTGATTTTTTGAGAAAATTTATATTAATTTTGTGTTTTTCTTTGGTTTCATGGGATTTAAATGCCAAAGTAAGATATAGCTTTATAAAAGAAGCTCAAATATTGGGATATGTATGTGGTCAGGGGTTAGCTTGCAAATCTGCAAAATATGATGATTTTGAATTGCTTGCCAGAGCAATTCTGATAACAAAAGCACAAAACAGAAAAGAACTGACTGAAGCTGGGATTCACTATTTATCCAAAAGAGCAGAAGCGTATGTTGGTAAAAAGCTTGAAGGAATGTATGATTGTAGAGAAATTGTACAAGCTTTTGATAAACAAGAGATTTTTAAGTCAAGGCTTTTGGCAGACGGAACAATATATATGTATGATGGAACGGTTTTGAAGCCCAAGAACCCATATGACGTAACACAAATATATAAAAAAGATCCGAATATTCGTAAAAACGTAGAAGAAATTTATAATAGCAGACTAAATAGCAGACTAAAAAAAGCAGAAAAAATTTATAAAAGAAAACAAATCAAAAAATAATTAACAACAAAGAAAGAGGAAAAAATGGCCGCTTATCAATATATATATACAATGCAAAATCTGGGGAAAGTGTTTCCGGGAGGAAAAGAGCTTTTTAAGGGAATTTATTTGTCTTTTTTGCCAGGGGCAAAAATCGGAGTATTAGGTGTTAACGGTGCCGGAAAATCTACATTGCTGAAAATTATGGCCGGTGTTGATAAGGAGTTTAATGGAGAGGCCTGGCCAGCAGAAGGTGTGAAAATCGGCTATTTGGAACAAGAGCCTCAGCTTGATGCTTCTAAAAATGTAATGGAAAACATTATGGACGGTTTGGGAGAAATTAGAGATTTGCTCAAAAAATATGAAGAAGTATCGGCAAAATTTGCAGAACCAATGTCTGATGATGAAATGAACAATCTGATAGAAGAACAAGCTCAATTACAAGAAAAAATAGATGCTTGTAACGGTTGGGATTTGGAAAGAACTATTGAAATTGCAATGGATGCTTTGCGTTGCCCACCATCTGATGCAGATGTTACTAAGCTTTCCGGCGGAGAAAAAAGAAGAGTGGCATTGTGCAGATTGCTAATTCAAAAACTGGATATGTTGCTTTTGGACGAGCCT
>JAZNSB010000067.1:0-15836 GCA_045590955.1 Alphaproteobacteria bacterium
ACTTGTCTTCCTAAGACCCGCTTGGCCTCCGACTTTTGACCTTTTTGTTTAACAGCAGCTTGTGCAGCAGCCAAACGTGCAACTGGTACACGGAATGGAGAACAAGATACATAATCTAAACCGCAAGAATTGAAGAATTCAATAGATGCAGGATCACCACCATGTTCACCACAAACACCCAAGTGAATATCTGGGTTTGTCATACGACCATGAACACATGCACGTCTAACAAGTTTACCAACACCTTCAACATCAATAGAAGCAAATGGGTCAGCAACATAAACACCTTTAGCTCTGTATTCATCCAAAATTGCACCTGTATCATCACGGCTCATACCCAAAGTTGTTTGTGTCAAGTCATTTGTACCAAAACCAAAGAAGCCTGCAGTTTTTGCAATTTCGCCGGCAAGCAAAGCTGCTCTTGGCAATTCAATCATAGTACCAACCAAGTAGTCAATTCTGTGATTCTTTTCTGCAAATACTTTTTCAGCTGTAGTATCAATAATATTTTTGCAAATATCTAATTCTTTTTTAGAACCTGTAAGAGGTACTTCAATTTCAGGAATTACCTTTACACCGCTTTCAGAAACTTCAATTGCAGCTTCCAAAATGGCTCTTGTTTGCATTTCGCAAATTTCAGGATATGTAACAGCCAATCTGCAACCACGATGACCCAACATTGGGTTAAGTTCGTGCAATTGGTTTGCTCTTGCTTTAACTTGTTCCAAAGTCATACCCATTTTGTCTGCCAATTCTTGCATTTCAATATCTGTATGAGGCAAGAATTCGTGCAAAGGAGGATCAAGCAATCTAACTGTTACAGGCAAGCCGTTCATAATTGCAAACAAGTCTTTAAAGTCTTGTTTTTGATATGGCAACAATCTTGCCAAAGCAGCTCTTCTGCCTTCTTCTGTATCAGACAAAATCATAGCTCTCATATCTGCGATTCTGCTTGCATCAAAGAACATATGTTCTGTTCTTGCCAAGCCGATACCTTCAGCACCAAAGTCACGAGCTTGTTGAGCATCTTTTGGAGTTTCAGCATTAGCTCTAACTTTCATTGTTCTGATTTCATCAACCCAACCCATCAAAGTTCCAAAATCGCCTGTCATAGCAGCTTGAACTGTTGGGATATTTCCTTCAATGATTTGACCTTTTGCACCGTCAATAGATACCCAATCACCTTCTTTAACAACCACACCAGATTTTGTTGTCATTGTTCTGTTTGCATAGTCAATTGTAATATCGTTTGAACCTGAAACGCAAGGAGTTCCCATACCACGAGCAACCACTGCAGCGTGAGAAGTCATACCGCCACGAGCTGTAATCACACCTTGAGAAGCATGCATACCGCCAATATCTTCTGGAGAAGTTTCAATTCTCACCAAAATAACTTTTTCACCTTTTGCAGCCCAAGCTTCTGCATCTTCAGCATTAAATACTGCTTTACCAACAGCAGCTCCCGGAGAAGCTGGCAAACCGTTAGCAATTACTTTTTTCTCAGCCTTCGGATCCAACATTGGGTGCAACAATTGGTCTAATTGGTCTGCTCCCACTTTCATAACAGCTTCTTCTTTTGTGAGCATGCCTTCATTATACATATCTACGGCAATTTTCACTGCAGCAGCAGCTGTTCTTTTACCGTTACGACATTGCAACATCCAAAGTTTTTTATGCTGAATGGTAAATTCCATATCTTGCATATCTTTATAGTGTTTTTCCAAGTTATTTCTAGCTTGAACCAACTGAGCATAAACTTCTGGCATTGTTTCTTCCAAAGAGTTTCCTTGACCAACACTTGCCATTGGTTGTGGAGTTCTAATACCTGCAACCACGTCTTCGCCTTGAGCGTTGATAAGATATTCGCCATAAAATTTATTTTCACCTGTTGCAGGGTCTCTTGAGAAGCATACACCTGTTGCACAATCTTCACCGGCATTACCAAACACCATACATTGAACGTTAACAGCTGTACCCCAATCGCCAGGGATGTTGTTTAATTTTCTGTATGTAATAGCTCTCGGAGCCATCCAAGAACCAAACACAGCGCCAATACCGGCCCACAATTGTTCCCATGGATCTTGTGGCACAATTTTGCCGAGTCTTTGACCAATTTCTTTATATGTATTTACCAATTGTTTCAAATCTTCAGCTGTCATATCTGTATCAGATTTATAACCTTTAGATTCTTTCAAATGTTCCAAAGCATGTTCATATTCGTCCATATTTGCGCCCAAAACCACATTTGAGAACATTTGAATAAAACGACGATAAGAGTCGTAAGCAAATCTTTCGTCATTTGCAGCTTTTGCTAAAGCTTTTACTGTTTCATCATTCAAACCAAGGTTAAGCACTGTATCCATCATACCTGGCATAGAAGTTCTTGCACCTGATCTAACAGAGAACAACAAAGGATTGTTTGCGTCTGCAAATTTCTTACCCATAATTGCTTCCACACCTTCAACAGCTTTTTTAACTTGCTCTTTAAGGTCTGCCGGATAAGTTTTGTTATTATCGTAATAATAAGTACAAACTTCTGTTGTTACAGTAAATCCTGGAGGAACAGGCAAGCCCACTTTGTTCATTTCTGCCAAGTTAGCGCCTTTTCCACCCAACAAATTGCGCATAGAAGCATCACCTTCTGCTGCGCCGTTTCCAAAGGTATAAACCCATTTACTCATGGTAAATTTTCTCCTAAAAATTGGCTTAAAATACATTAAGCAGTTAAAATTATTCTCAAAGAATTTATACCCGCCTTAAAGATTCTGCAAGCAAAATTTATTCTTTTTAAAAATATATCTCATTTTTTTAAATTTTTGTGCATAAAAAGTATTGTTATTAGACAAAAAAAATGTTATACTGACGTATAAAATACTAATTATGTCACCATATTACAATAACGATTATTTCTTGATGAAAGTTTTTTCATTTATAATTGCAATAGTCAAACGTTGTTTAGGTCGGCATAGTTTTTAAGAAAAAAATCAAAAAATCAAAAATAAAAAATCAAAAAAGCTATGAAAAAAATTACAAAAATTACAATTTTTGCACTGCTTGTTCTGTTGGCAGGTTGTGCAGGAGGTGACCTCATTGAATTTGTTGAGGTTGAACAGCCCACCCAAACAAGCTTTAGCGTCCAGAGAAATTGGCAGGCTGTTGTGGGTAAAACTACCATCACCGACACCGTCCGCAAAGTCGTTGATGACAATGTCGTTGAAATCCAAGAGGTTTCTTGGGTTTTTGAGACAAAAGATCTCGGAAACGTAGGTGTTGATCCTACCACGGAAAAGATTATGGTAAGCCGTTTACAAGGTACCGACAATTTTATTGTTGACCTTGGATCGTCTGCCTTCATCAACGTAGAGATGACCTATCCTACCAACCCCTTTGAGGGAGAATGGGAAATGGCAGAGCTGAAAAACCTTCACTATGAGGGATTTGAGCTCATCAACCGCACCGAAGAGGTTCTTTCTCATGAGGTTGTGGTTACCACAGAGGTAAAGCTCAACTTTAGCATTGTGATGAGCAAATACGAACCTCTGGAAGTTCCATTTTACTTCCACCTAACGGGTATAACTTCTTCGGAAACTGACTATCTGAAGGGCTTTGAGGTAGAGAACATAACTTGGTATACTTTTGACCTAATTGAGGACTTTAACCTCACAGGTAAAAAGACCACCAACTATGTTGCAACTCCCAAGCCTGAGTTCTCTAGGCTTGACATCCCCACCACCTACCTTGTGGTAGAAAGTTTGGATGATGCCAAAATCAGCACCCCAGGTGCTACAATTGACAACATGACCAGAGAACTTGGCAACGTTTCCACCAATGGCAACTGGAGCTACACCAACTACACCGAAAAGTGGACTGTTGGTAACTATCCTGAGTGGACCCTTATCTACAACGGACAGCATGCGACCTACACAAAAGATCCATACCCACATGTGGAACTTGCGTATAGGGAACTTAGCCCCAAGCACAACGGTACCACCGTTACATATAAGGAGACTTATGTGTATCAGGGCAAAGAGTATCACGCAAAAGTTAGAAAAGACACTTTTGAAGATGCTCTTGGCCAGTTTACCAAAGAAACGGTTTTCCTCATGGAAAAACCAGTGGACGAGGTAAATTACAAAGTCACAAACGTGACCGTTACCGGTGACAAACTCTCGTTTGATATTGAGGAAACTCATTCTGTCAAAACAGAGTTGAACAAGGTGGAAAAGGCTGAGATTAGTCTGAGCTTTGACATCAATGTTGATGGTCCTGTCACCATCTCAAGCAGAGATTCTTCTTTGCCTGGTTTGGTAACCAAGAAATCCATCAGTTTTGGTGGCGATGACTACGACCACGATAAATTCGTAGCCCATGTGACTTATAACGTAACCAAAAGTTACAAATATAACCACAAAGGCATTGAGCTTATCGTGAACCTCCCCGAAGGAACAGTGGTTGAAACCATGGAGGGAACAACTTCTTTTATTGAAAAAGACAGTAGCAACCCCGAAATGGACCTCTACAAATACCAGATTACTTACAATCTGGCAATTAACTCTAACATTGTTGCCACCACTAACTATGGTGCAAACATTAGAGTGTGGAGGAACAATCTTGATACTTTCGGCGTTGATAAAAATGAGAAATTTATGGGTGCGGTTGCAACTGTAATTCTCAATACGTCAACAAGAAAAACTCACACCTGTCTCATGCTGGAATTTTCCGAGTGCATGGTAGCAATTATTGATGGCAATAAAACCAATGCCATGGTATTTGATACCAAAGAAAACGTATACGGAAAATACAATTCTGTTGTTTATAACAACGGCAATTGGGAAGCAGCTGTTGCAATGGAAGACAGTAACGGCATTGCCTACAAGGGCAATAACCGTATTGTTACGGTTACCACCGCAGATGGTATAGTATTTAACTATCCAACCAGTGGTAACAACATCACTTGCTTTATTGCAACTAACATAGCAAGTGACCTAAATAGACACGAAGTTAAATTCAATGGCAACACTATTGTTGTCATTGACTAAAGCAATTTTAAAATGAGAAAACTGATTGTAACACTGCTCACAATTTTTGCAGTGAATAGCGCAAATGCGCAGTTTAGCGATGCATATTTGGCACATCGCTTCTATAGCGTACAAAAGTACGCATATAGAAACCAGGCATCCTACGTGCTGGATACCGCAAGTATCTTTGTGGTTCCCGTTAACCATTGGATAGCTGGCATGTCTGCCAACTATTCCAAATATGGTATAACCGCAGAAATATCTGGCGGTTACCAGTGGGGCAGAATGCAAGTTCTGTTAAATGCAGGACTAAGCCAGCGCCCTAACTTGGGTAACGGGGAGGGTATAACCTCAAGCCCAAATTTTGGACTGGAGTTCAGATACCTACCATGGGGAATTAAAGATACCTCGTGGCAACCCTATGTAGGAGTTGAGGCTGGAGGTCAATTCTATAGATATGTTGCAAACATACCTGTAGAAGGGGGATACTTCAACGTTCCTTCCCAAGGCTATAAACCATACATTGAGCTCAAAGGTGGTTGCATGTATGATTTTGGCCAAAGCAGGAACATCTCTGCTGAGATATTTGCCTCAGCTGGCTGGAACGGTTTCAAAACCAGTGCCGACAAAGTCATTTTGACTGGCCCCGACCACGCAAAAACGGGGTTCTATGCCACAATTGGCGTAGGAGTATACTTTAACAGTCCCAACCGCAGGGTAAGGGACTATCACGTGGGCGTTCTAAAAGCGCTCACGCAAAAGGAGCTCAAAGCCACTTATGACGCGTATAAGTAGCGCATGAGACCCAATCAAAAAGTAAGGCGGTAGAATTTTCTACCGCCTTGCTTTTTTAAATAAAATCAAATTTTACAATACAAATCTTAAACCAAGATAAATTTCATGCATATCAATTTCTGCATGGTCAATTTTTCCAAAGCTCCAATATCTGTATGCCAAATCAACATTCCAACGATTATTAATTTTCCAGCTCAAACCACCACCAACATTCCACGTAAAGTTTGTTTCATTAACACTGTCTGTTGAAGCCGGAGAATAAGTCAGCTCTGATGCGCCAAGACCGCCAGATACATACGGAGTAATAATAGCATACGGGAATATGTCATAATACGCATTAATCATGTATGATTTTGACACAAACTCATTTACAGATTTAACTCCCGAAATATATGAACTTTTCTCAACATCATCTCTTTTTGAAAATTCTGCTTCAATTCTATAATTGCCATATCTGTAACCAAGCCCTATACCATAACCGAATGTATAATCTTCCAAAGTATCAGATATTCCGCTACCTAAACCAACACCTCCAACGGTGTCATTATTAACATTATATCTGTTATAACTGAGCTTACCGCCAACATACAAACCATCACAAGCAACAGCTTCTGTAACGCCTGCTGCCAGCAAAACCAAAACCAAAGCCAAAATTTTCTTCATTTTTTTCTCCATATATAAAAAATCTATGGTTTTATAATATATTATAGACAAAAATACAAGTATTTTTTGCAAAAATCTGTCTAATTTATTACACTATACTATGAAATTATTGATTTTTTATTAAAAAAAAACAAAAAATTAGGCGTTTCCGACTGTTTCCAACGTAAGCGGTCCAACCGCTCTTTTGGGGTCCATTCCTCTTTGCATTACGGCTTTAAATATGGGATACATTCTTTCACACTCTTTTACTCCAAGTTCTGTAAGCTGAGAAAGTTTTTTTTCAAAAGCATCTTCGTTTTGTTCTACAAATAAAGAATGCTTAAAAATTGGCATTTGTTCTTCTTGCCAATAAGAAAAATGGCCCATCCACATTTCCTGATTAATCAGGGTAAACAACTCAAAAATTTTATTTTGGTCTTCAATTTGAGCTTTAACGTCCAAAAGACAAGAAAAGTGCAAACAGTTTACATTTGGCTCCCAAGTAAAAAACAAAAGTAGATCATTCCATTTGCCTTTAATTGCCACAACAACTTCGTTTGCATCTCTTCTCTCAAACTCAAAATTATTGTTGCCAAATATACCCTCTACTTTATCTATTGGGTTATATATTGCAAAATCTTGTGTTGCCAAATTCATTTTCTGTTACCTTTTTAACTTCTGTTATCATAACTTTGACACCGCGACTCGTTAAACTCAAACATTCTCATCAAGTTTTCCACTAAATAAAAAAAGATTTTTTTCATCTCTTGCAAAATCAATCGGTTAGAAATTACTGTAGATAAAAATTTTAAAATATGTGGATATTTTTTTGCAATTAATATACTGTTAACAAATAAATTTTGTGAGGTTTAATATGTTTGAAGGTATTGATTTTCCTGCCGTTTCCCCAATAATTTTCAGCATTGGCGGATTTTCTCTGCGTTGGTACTCAATGGCATATTTGGTATCCATTGTCTTGGCTTGGATTCTTATAAATAAAACCATCACAAAATATAACATTGGCATTTCAAAACAAAACATAGAAGACTTAGCTTTTTATGCCACAATTGGCATTATTTTGGGCGGAAGACTGGGATATGTGCTGTTTTACGGCGGTTCATATTTTTGGCATCACCCTTTACATATTTTCTATCTTTGGCAAGGTGGAATGTCTTTTCATGGCGGTTTAATCGGCACCGTTTTAGCCATGTGGTATTTTGCTAAAAAAATAGATCGCCCATTTTTGCAAATTGCAGACTTAGTTGCCCTTTTTGCTCCAATCGGACTGTTTTTAGGGCGCTTAGCAAATTTTGTAAATGATGAACTTTGGGGAACTGTTACTCACTCTGTTCCATGGGCCGTAAAATTTCCATCCGGCGGATTCTTACCACGACACCCATCGCAAATTTATGAAGCCCTAACCGAAGGCTTGTTACTGTTAATTATATTAAACTGCTTATTTAAAAATAAAAACATCCGCAATAAAAACGGTATCATCTCAGGCTGTTTTGTTGCAGGGTATGGTTTTTGCAGATTTATCATAGAATTTTTCCGCCAGCCTGACGCTCATATCGGACACTTATGGCTATCTTTATCTATGGGACAAATTTTATGTATTCCCATGATTTTATTTGGCATATTTCTTATTTTAAGGCCTTCAAAGTAACGTTTTGAGAAAAACCCTGAGATTTTTTTAATTCATTTAAAGCTCTTAGCAATACAAACTCTTTTTGATCACTACGTTTTTTTTCTGACACACTGGCGGTAATAGTAACTTTTGCCGGTTTTTTAAACCTTGGCAACATAAAATCTGTTGATGCAACCTTTCTTCTGATGTTTTCTGCAATTTGATAAGCAAAATTGATGTTTTCATTTTTAATCATCAACAAGTACATATCTTTAGAAAAAGCATATATCTCAGACTCGCCTGCTTCGGCAACAATAATTTGCGTCAGCATATCCAACATATTTTTCTTATTAACCTTGCCAAACTTTTTATTCATCAAAGAATAATCGTCTATTTTTAACAATATCAAAGAATATTTTAACTTAAATTTTGCCACATCAAGTTCATAAAAATGTCTGTTTTTCAAAGATTTTTTTTCATCAAAATATCTTTCATAAACCTGTTTGTGAATATAACCAAGCAGTAAAATTACCGATGCAATACAAAACATTACGTTAGCAAAACCAAAATATGCCACATAATAAAATCCCAAAACCACACTCAGCAACATAAACAAAAATGCATAATCCAAGATTCTTCCGCTAATGCAACATCTGACAAAGAACAAAATCAACGCAAAACCAAACAAAATTTTTGCCAATCCACCGATTCCGCTTCCGTCTATCAAACTATAAACTTCTATTTCAATATTATGATAAGACAACTCTTCCAACAAAGCATACAAAAACATCCAAACAAGAAGCATCAATAAATTTCTCTTGCTGAAAAATTTACCTTTTTCCAGAAAATATATCCATATAAAATTAAGTCCCATAAATAATTGCACATTTGCATAGGCAGCATTCATAACAAAATCAACACCATCTTTAATACGCAAATAGTTTAATACGCTATAGCCCACAAACAAAGTTGCAAAATACAGCAATATCTTAAAATGCTTAAAGACCAATGCCATTACAAAACCCAGCAAACAAGAAATAATAAATGCAACGTGAAAAGACATAACATTGTTATAATCAATATCTTTAGATAAATATAAGCCAAACAGACCGACCGCAAAAAATACTGCCGGCAACCAAATGTTCTTTATTAACTTACAAACAAAAGCTATTTTTTCAAAAAATTGTTTCACAAATATCTCCCTCGCAGGAAATATATTCCAAATAAGTTAAATTTTATTTACACATTTTAAAATGGAGCTGTCCCCATAAGAATAAAACCTATATTTTTTACTGATAGCATATTCATAAACTTTTTGCATTTTTTCAGTACCGGCAATTGCACAAATCAACATAAACAAAGTTGATTTTGGCAGATGAAAATTTGTGATGATCATATCAATAATTTTAAATTTGTATCCCGGAGTAATAAAAATATCTGTCTCTCCTTTAAACGGATAAATTATTCCGGTATCGTCAGCCGCACTTTCCATAAGTCTTAACGAAGTTGTTCCCACTGCAATAATTCTTCTTCCCTGTTTTTTGGCTTCATTAATTTTATCTGCCGTTTCTCGAGTAATAATTCCAAACTCTGAATGCATTTTATGATCTTTTGTATCTTCTACCTTCACCGGCAAAAAAGTACCTGCCCCAACGTGCAATGTCACAAATAAACACTCAACACCTTTTTCCTCCAGTTTTTTCATCACTTCTGGTGTAAAGTGCAATCCTGCCGTTGGTGCAGCTACCGCACCTTTGTGTTTTGCATAAATTGTCTGATAATTTTCTTCATCATTTCTTTTTTCAAGTTTTTCTCTTTTAATATACGGAGGCAGAGGCATATAACCAAAGAGTTTAAGATTTTCTTCCAGTTTTTCTTTTTGGCATAAAAACTCTATTAAAACCCCGTCTTCTCCTCTTTTTTCTATAACTTTTGCTTTAAACTCAGAATTTTGACAATCTATTTGTTCGTTATAAAAATCTATAACATCACCTTGCTTCAAGCGTTTAGAATTTTTAATAAAAGCCCACCAAATTAACTCATCTTCCGGATGATATAGCGTCAGCTCCAAAGATGCATTTGCCCTTTTGGCATACAACTTTGCAGGAATTACTTTTGTATTGTTAAAAACCAAAACATCACCTTCATGCAAAACATCGGGCAAATCATAAAAATGCCTATCTTTTACGTTTTCTCCGTCAGATAAATCCAATAACTTTGAACTGTCTCTGGGATTTGCCGGATCTGTTGCAATTAAGCTTTTGTCCAAGTTATAATCAAAAACATCTACTTTCATTTTTACAGCTTAATTTTAGTTATATTTTCAATAGATTGATCTACAAGCTTTGCTTTTTGTTGTTTTGTCATAATATTTTCTATTGCCGTCTTTACTGCTTTTATAGAAGTATCAATAATCAAATCTTTTACTTCTTTTTCTGCTTTTATTGAATTTGCCAACAACCTGTTTTCAACAACTTGTTCTTTTTTATTCATATCTTTTTGCATTTTATGAAGCGATTCTTGTTTCATATTTTCAATAGATTTTTTTGCATCATGAAGCAATTTTTTGGCTTCCTGATCAGCATTTTTATATTTTTTTTCATATACTGCCAACAAATGTTGCGCATGTTCTTTAACTTTTGCATCACCATCAATTCTTTCTTTAATATCTACAATATAGTTTTTTATCATCGTTGATGCCAAATTAAACAGAGGCCTAAACAATAAAATCACCACAATCACAAAGGACATTGCCACCCAAAACTCGGCAGACAAATAGAAAGGTCCTTCATGGTGATGTGCCTCATGTTGAGTAATAACTTGTTGTTCTGTAATATAAGAAGAGTTTTCCATTGTTATTTATTTTCCATTACCTGAGTTACAATTTTTTCAATTTCATCAGTTTTTATATTTGCCACACCTATTTTATTTAACATTTGAGCTGACATTTCCACACTCATATTTTTTACCTTTTTCATCATTTCTTTATGAGCTTTATTAATTTTGGCTTCCCCTTCTTTAAGGTTTATTGCCAATTTTTCATCTAGTTGATTTTGCTTATCATTAATCAACTCCGCCAATTCTTTTTTTGTTTTTTCCAAAATTTTATTTGCCTTAGCAGAAGAATCTTTCATTGTCTGATCATATTTTTTCATTGAGTTTTCTGCTTGTTCTTTTAGCTCATTTGCCTGCTGCAAATAAGTTTCAATCTTATTTTGTCTCTGATTCATAGTCTGCACAATTTTTGGTAATATAATTTTGGACATTATAAACCAAAAACCAAAAAAACAAACACACAACCAAAACAACTGAGACACAAACCAAACAGAATCAAACTGTGGCATTTTAAACTCCTTTTTGTTTTAGGTTGGCAAAAACTTTGCCAACCTTTTTTCACAATCAATTATTTGCCCGAAAAGAGCATAATCAAAGCAATTACCAAAGCATACAAAGCAATTGCTTCCACAGCGGCAAATCCAACCCATCCGTAAACATCAACATCTTTTTTTACCTGCGGATTTCTGCCTACTGTTGAAATGATTGTTGTCCACACCTGAGACACACCCCAAGCTGCGGCCATCATAGACAATGCACACATACCTGCACCGATAAATACCATTGGATCCATTGTTTTTTCCTTTCTATTAAAAAATTTTTTCACTCATAATAATTAATGACTATGAATTGCGTCACTCAAATATATACAGCTTAAAACCGTATATATAAAAGCTTGCAACAAAGCAATAAACATTTCAAACACAACAATACAGCAATTAAACACTAAAGGAACAACCCCTCCGATTCCAATTGCCACCACAAAACCTGCAATAATTTTAAGCATAATGTGACCAACAGTCATATTAGCCACCAATCTTACGGTCAAACTAAAAGGTTTTGATAAAAAAGAAATCATTTCAATTGGGATAATAAGCGGAGCCAAAGCCACTGGGATTCCCTTAGGCAAAAACGTTCTCAAATATCCCCATTTTTTCTTTTTAATTCCCAAACACATACTATAAAGCAACGCTATTAAAGAAAGTCCTCCCACTGCGGCCAAATGTGATGTAAAAGTAAAAGCATAAGGAAACAATCCAAGCAAGTTACCAAAAGCTACGAATGAGAATAAACACATAATAAACGGAAAATACTTCAATCCGTCCATACCAATGTTTTCTTTAATTAAACTACTTATAAAATTATATATTCCCTCAGGAATTGTTTGCGCAACACTTGGCACCACACTTCTTTTTCTCAAACACAGTCCGAACAACGTAATTGCACAAACCACTGCCAACACCATAAATAAAGATGAATTTGTAAAAGATATATCAAAACTTCCCACTTTAATCGGAATAAGCGGTTTAATTTGAAACTGTTCCATCGGACCGGCCACGTATATTCTCCTACTTAGCTTGTTGTTTTACAAAGCGATACACATTCAAAACACCTGCTACAGCGCCTATAAATGTAAAGATAATCAAAAAAAGGGGAAAGCTTTCAAATAACTTATCAAGCAAATATCCTATTGCCACACCAACAAATACCCCGCTAAGCAAATCTGTCCCCATTCTCAACCCCATTTTTGCGGCATACACAAATCCATACTTAGGGGCAGATTCTGGCGTTAACATGCCTTCACGCTTCATCTGTTGCTGTATTCTTTCTTCAATTTCTTTTAGCTTGTTTTCCATTTTGCATACAATTTGCTAATTTTCATTTAATTTTTTTTCAATTTTTGCTTTTAATTCATCAAAAGGCACAGCACCTTCCATTACTTCAGATTTTCCGTTTTTCACCAATACTATTGTTGGAGTGCCTTTTATTTTCAAAGTTTCCATTGCACTTTGCCTAAAAGCAATAATATCTTGAGCCATTTTTGAATTTTTTAGACATTCTTCAATTTTAGAGCTTTCCAAACCATTTTCTTGTGCATACTCAGATATAAGAGCTTTTGCATCTGAAGACAGCTGCCATTTTTTCTGGTTAGCAAATACTTTGTCTGCAAAGTCAAAAAACTTTCCTTCAGGCAAACACATTCCCATCATCTGGGCCATCATAGATGTTCTATCAAGAGGGAACGGAGCAAAAACCACCCTTAATTTTCCCGTTTTAACAAAGTGTTCTTCAATCAAAGGCATGGTTTTGTTATGAAATTCTGCACAGTAATAACAACCAAAAGAAGAAACTTCATACAAAGTAACTTTTGCATCATGATTTCCTTTTGCCGGTGTATCCGGATACATAAATGTCGGCGGAACAATCAATTCTTTTACATCTGGTCCGGCAGCATTGGCATTTTTTACCAACATAAAACCGCCTTTTCCATCAGAAACATATCCTTTAAATGAAAAATACATTCCGCAAGCCATCATAAAAACAATTGCCATGGCCACAGTTCCGCTAATTAATTTTATAATCTTTCTAAATTCCATTTTTCCCTCTATTGTTTCAAAATACTTTCGCCAAGTTTAAACAAAGCTTTTTTCAAATCATCAGATTGCAAATCACCAACAATATCATCTAACATATTTTTTTGAACATCTGAAATTTGTTTTTCACTTTTTTGTTTACCAGCCAAGGTCATCACAGACTGATTCTGCACAATTTTAATTGCGCCCACTGCATTATAACCGAAATATGTATTAATTTTTTCTAAAATTATAACTTTTTTTTGTTCAATTTCCATTGCCAACGCTCCGGTTGCCACACAAATTTTAAGCACACCGTTATTTTTTTGATCTGCATTAAAATTTAATTCCAAAGGCAAAGAGCTTTCTGCCAGTTGTTCACCAACAATTTTTGACCAATTTCTAATAATATCAATTTCCACAAACGCATTTTTTCCCAAAAGCTCTTTAGCAATTGGGAGAGCTGTTTGTGCCAAAGGCACTAATCCGTTTGTTTTTCCTTCTTTTCTCATCAAAATGTAATCTATCTGATTTTATTTTAAATATCAACAAACACAAACCGGCTTTGTTGACAAAGAAAATGACCTGTTTATGATATTTTCTGTAAAAAAGGGGAGAAAACTATGGAAACCATTGCCTTACTTAAGGCCGTTTTATCTTTAGCTATTGTATTAGGTGCTTTATTGCTTACCGTTTGGGGCATGAAAGTTTGCCAAAATAAATTTCAGTGTTGTAAATTTATCAAAAAAATAAACAAAGACCAGCGCATAAAAATTTTGGAACAACGCAAAATTGATATTAAAAATTCTGTTGTTTTATTAAGCGCAGACAATGTTTTATACACCGTTTTACTAACCCCCGGTGGGGCTCAAGTCCTTAACTCTTCTAAAGGAAAGAAAAATGATTAAAAAGATAGTTTTATTCTGCCTTATATTAGGTGTTATATGTTTTGCAACCGATTCTGCATTTGCACAAACACTCACTTTGAATATGGAACAAGATATCGGCGGCTCCACTACATCAAAAATTTTCAATACCATCATGCTCATCACTGTATTATCTATTGCGCCGTCAATTTTGATTATGATGACATCTTTTACCAGAATCATTGTGGTTTTATCCATTGTAAGAAGCGCTCTTGCCACACAAGCCACTCCTCCAAACATGGTTTTGGTATCTTTAGCATTGTTTTTAACCATGTTTGTTATGGGACCCACAATTGAAAAATCTTGGGATACGGGCATCAAACCCATGTTTGAAGAAAAAGTAGATGCCATGGACGGTCTTCAAAAAGCCTCTGAACCAATAAAAGAATTTATGATAAAAAACACCAGAGAAAAAGATTTGCTCTTGTTTACAGATTTATCAAAAGACAAAAAACCTCAAACAATAGAACAAACTCCATTAAAAACGGTAATTCCGGCATTTATGATTTCAGAGCTTCGCCGAGCATTTGAAATAGGTTTTTTAATTTTTGTTCCGTTTTTAATCATAGACATGGTCATTGCCTCAGTTTTAATGTCCATGGGTATGATGATGTTGCCACCTAGTGTGCTTGCTCTACCTTTTAAGGTCATCTTTTTTGTTATGGTAGATGGCTGGTATATGCTTTCCGGCTCATTAATACAATCATTTAAGTAACACGTATATTTTTAATGCAACAAACCCGTCTTATCTTGCGATAAAACGGGTTTGTTGTTTAGTTTTTAGCTTCCAAGGCTGACATAACCTTGTCAACCATTTGGGAAATGGTAATCTTTGTGCTGCAGAGAACAGTATCATCCTCATCAAATGCAACATCAAATTCATCTTCTAACCGCATGATTAGCTCTACCATATCCAGACTATCAAAAGCTAAATCATTTGACAGACTGGCATTCATTGGAAATTCAGAAATACTTCCTTCCAAAATTTCCGAAATAGCGGCCACAACTTTGGCCTCAACCACTATTCTTTCCATATATAAAATAATAAAAATAAAAAATTACTGTTGTTTGCAACATACAACAAATAGACAAATGTTTCAAGAATTATTTTTTGAGCCAATTTCTCACGTTTTGATTATGCTCTTTTAAGGTTTTTGCAAAATTATGACCACCTTTGCCATTTGCCACAAAATATAAAAATTCTGTATTTTCCGGATGAACTGCCGCTTCCACAGAAGCCTCAGACGGATTACATATCGGAGTTGGAGGCAATCCGTAATACTTATAAGTGTTATACGGACTGTCTATTTGCAAATCTTTTTTTCTTAAAGACCTACCAAAGTCCTCAATTCCTTCTGTAATTGCATAAATAACCGTTGGATCTGTTTGCAATCTCATGCCTTTTTTTAATCTATTTACA